>JBBSFF010000054.1:0-9831 GCA_038238995.1 Sphingomonadales bacterium | reverse complement strand
GCCGTCGCGCCCGCGCATCGACCTGGCCCCGGTGACGCTCGCCGGAACATTCGGCGCGCGACGCGGGCGCGCAACGGTCGACGGGATGTTCGACGTCGCGGGCGCAGGCGCGAGCGGCCGGCTCGCCGCCGCCGCGCTCGACGACCCTGCGAGCCCGGTCCGGATCGACGAAGCGGCTGCCGACTGGCGTCTGGCGGGCACGCGGATCGACCTTGCGGGCGCATCCGCGCGCGTCGTCGACCGCACCGCCCCTGCCCGCTTCCAGCCGCTGCGGATCGCCGGTGCCGCCGCGTCGCTGGCGGACGGGGCCGTACTCGCCCACGGTGACGTGCGGCTCGCCGCGACGACCGCGCGGCTCGGGCGCTTCGACGTCCGGCACGATCTCGCGAGCGGGCGCGGGAGCGCGCGGCTCGACACCGGCGTGCTGGTGTTCGGCCCGAAGCTGCAGCCGGTCGACATCACCGAAAGCCTGCGCGGCATCGTCGCCAACGTCCGCGGGCCGGTCACCGGCGCGGGCGTGGTCGACTGGACGCCGGACGGCATCACCAGCAGCGGCACGCTGGGGATCGATACACTCGCGCTCGCCACCGAGTCGCTCGGCCCGGTCGACGGCATCGTCGGCACGATCACGTTCGACGATCTGTTCGCACTGACCACCCCGCCCGGCCAGACGCTGCGGATCGCGCGGATCAACCCCGGCGTCGTGGTCGACGACGGCGTCGCCCGGTTCCGCCTGCTCGGCCCCGATGCAGCGGCGATCGACAGCATCCGCTGGCCGTATGCCGGGGGCACGCTCGCGCTCGCCCCGGTGACGGTCCGCGCGGGCGACGTCCGCCGCGATTTCCTGCTTACCGTCGACGCGATCGACGCCGAGCAATTTCTCCAGCGGTTCGAGATCAAGAACCTCAACGTCACCGGGCGCTTCGACGGCAAGCTGCCGCTGGTCTTCGCCGACGGCCACGGGCGGATCGCTGCGGGGCGGCTCGTGGCGCGCACCGGCGGCGGCCTCGTCCAGTATGTCGGGGAGATCGGCGCGGCGGACACCGGGGCCGCGGCGCGGCTCGCCTTCGATGCGCTCCGCCGCCTGCGCTACCGTGATCTCGCGCTCGACCTCGACGGCGATCTCGACGGCGAACTGGTCACGCAGGTGCATTTTTCGGGGAGCAACGAGGCGTCGGCGACGCTCTCCGCCGGGCCGGTGCCGGTCAAGGTGACCGGGCTGCCGTTCCGCTTCGGCATCACCGTGCGTGCGCCGTTCCGCGCGTTGCTCGGCACCGCCGCGTCGTTCAGCGACGTCCGGCCATTGCTGCACGCGACGCCGCTGCCGCAATCGGTTCAGCCGAAGTAAAGCGGTGTGGTTTGATACAGGCGTGATACGAGGGCCCCATGATGCAAACCGCCACCCGACTGTGCCTCCCGCTCGCCGCCGTCGGCGCGGCGCTGACGCTCGGGGGGTGCATCCAGTTGCGCGCGCCCGACAAGCCGATCGAGATCAACCTCAACGTCAACATCAAGCAGGAGGTCGTCGTCCGCCTCGAAAAGGACGTCGCCGACCTGATCAAGAAAAATCCCGCGGTCTTTTGAGGATGAACTCCGTGATGACTTTGCTCCGCCCGCTTGCCGCCGCGCTGATCGTGCTCGCCGCCGCGCCGTCGTTCGCCCAGGCCGCCGACGCGGTCGTCGAGGCGGCGCGCGCGAGCGGCCATGCCGGCGAGCAGGCCGACGGCTACCTCGGCATCGTCAAGCCCGGCGGCCCCGGCGAGTTGAAGGCGCACGTCGACGCGATCAACATCCAGCGCCGTGCGATCTTCACCGACACCGCGAGCGCCAAGCCCGGCGTGACGGTCGCCGACGTCGGCGCGGCGGCGGCGTGCCAGCAATTCCGCAACCGCGTCGCGGTCGGGCACTTCTACCGCGATCCGTCGGGCAGCTGGCACCAGCATACCGCCGCCGCCCCGGTCACCCTCCCCGGCTTCTGCGGCTGATCGTCGGCCCGCGGGACGACGCGGCAGCGGCATCGCGCTATGGGACAGTGGCGCGGTCGACGAGCTCTTGTAGGACCGTTTCGCTCCGTTCGCCGCGCAGCCATGCGATCAGCGTCGCGGAGACGGCCTTCGGCTGTTCGGGCAGGATCGCGTGGCGGGCATTGGCGAGATCGACGATCGTCACGCGCTCCGGGACGTCGGTCCGCAGCGCTGCGGCATTTGCCGGCGGCGCGACCGGGTCGAGGAGCGCCTGCACGACCAACAGCTGGAAATCGGGCGCCAGCACGACTCCGGTCAGCGCGGGTGATCCGGCCGCGTGCGACTGCAGCGTCGCCGCGCGCTGGCTCCAGCCGTCGAGCCAGACCGCTGGATCGTGCCCGGGGGCAAAGAAGGCGATGCGGAGCGCGGCGAGGCGGTCGGTGTCGGACGCGGCACCCTGCGCCGCCGACATCGCGACGGCGCGCGTGATCGCGGGCGGGATCGGTACCTGGCCACCGGCGGCGAGCAACATGGCCGAAGTGACCCCAAAGGGATGGAGCCGAACGACGGCACGCGCGACCCGGTTGCCGAACGCGTGACCGAGAACCGCAAAGCGCTCGGTTCCGCACGCCGCGGTGGCGACGGCGGCAGCATCTTCGGCGAGATCGTCGAGGGTCGCCGGAGGGCCGTCGGATGCCCCGAACCACCGCGGCTGGTAACGGATCACCGCGAAGCCCGCCGCGGCGAGGTCGCCCGCCAGCCGGGTAAAGTCCTGCGGGCCGCGCCCGAGCGACGGGATCAGGATGACTGGCCTCCCGCGCCCTTCGATCGTCGCGACGAGGCTCGTCTCGCCGCGGCGAACGACGAATTCGCCCTCCGGTCGACACGCCGCCTGCGCGGTCGCCGAACCCCAAAGCGCCATCCCGACGATCAACGTCAGCGTCCGCATCGACCTTCCCCACCCGTCTCGCGACAGGTCATGGTCGGACCCGCCGGTTCGCGCCATTAAGCACGGTGACGCGAGCGACGGCAATCGGCACGCTGCTCAAAACGAAACAAGCCTACGCTTCGGGGGTGGCAAATTGGGCGATGACCGCGGGCGGGAGGCGGTCTATACGCGGCGTCGGTCGACCGTCCCGGTCCGACGCACTGGTTGAGGTTCGAGCGGTTTTGCGTTTCCTGACCCGTTTCGATCGCTATCTCGCGCGGCTGATCCTCGTGCCGCTGCTCGCCTGCCTGACGATCGCGGCGATGCTGCTGCTGCTCGACAAGATGCTGAAGTTGTTCGACTTCGTGATGAACGAGGGCGGGCCGGTGTCGGTCGTGTGGAAGATGCTCGGCAATCTCATCCCCGAATATCTGTCGCTCGGGATTCCGATCGGGGTGATGCTCGGGATTTTGCTCGCGTTCCGCGGCCTCGCGCAGTCGAGCGAGCTCGACGCGCTGCGCGCCGCCGGCATCTCGTACAACCGGCTGCTGCGCGTGCCGATCCTGCTTGCGATCGTCTTCGCCGGGGTCAATTTCGCCATCGTCGGCTTTCTCGAGCCGTATTCGCGCTACGCCTACGAAGGGCTGCAGTTCGAATTGCGCTCGGGCGCGCTCGGCGCGTCGATCAAGGTCGGCGAGTTCGCCAAGCTCGCGAAGAACACCACGCTGCGGGTCGAGGAAAGCCGCGCCAAGGGCAGCGACCTGCGCGGGCTGTTCGTCCGCACCGAGGGCAAGAACGGCCAGACCGTCGCGGTGACCGCCGAGCGCGGGACCTTCCTGTCGACCGACGACCCCGACGTCATCCTGCTGCGCCTGACGAACGGGACGATGGTCCACACCGCGTCGACCTTCGTCGTGCCGCGCGTGCTGACGTTCAAGCAGCAGGACCTGCCGGTCAACCTGCCGGCGATCGGCAATTTCCGCGCGCGCGGCGACGAGAATGCCGAGCTGACGCTCCCCGAACTCGCGCGCGCGGGGAAGGCCGACATCGCGCACGACCTGCATCAGCGCAGCGTCGCCGCGCTCAACCGACGGCTGGTGCTGGTGCTCGTCATGCTCGTGCTACCGTTCCTCAGCGTCGCGCTCGCGGTGCCGCCGAAGCGGTCGACCTCGGCGCTCGGCGTGTTCCTGTCGATCATCATGCTGGTGACGTTCCACAAGACGAGCCAGTACGGCGAGGCGGCGGGAGGCAACGGCGTCGTCGATCCGGTGCTCGCGCAATGGGTACCGTTCGCCGGGTTCGCCGCGCTGTCGTTCTGGCTGTATTACATCCTCGCGTACGTCCCCGGCGGGCAGCCGATCGGCGCGCTCGACCGCTGGTTCGGCAAGCTCGCGAGCCTCGTCGCCGGGCTGATCAAGCGCCGCGAGCCGTGGGCCGACAGCAAGGCCCCCGTCGCCGGGTCCGAAGTCGCGGCCGAATGACGTTGTTTCCTTCGCGCACGATCGCGTTCTACACCGCCCGCCTGCTGCTGACGCGCAGCTTCGCGTTTCTCGGCGGCCTCGTCGTCATCCTGATGACGCTCGACCTGCTCGGCGAATCGAGCAAGATCCTGATCGTTCCCGGCAATACCGATGCCGACCTGTGGCATTACGTGGCGTTGCGCGTGCCGCAGATCATCGCGCTATTCCTGCCGTTCGCGGTGCTGCTCGGCACGCTGACGACCTTGTCGACGCTCAACGCCAATTCGGAGGTCGTGATCTTCAAGAGCGCGGGCATTTCCGCGCACCAGATTCTCGCGCCGCTGATCGTCGCCACGCTCGGGGTCGCGGCGATCAATTTCGCCTTCAACGAGAGCGTCGTGGTCAAGGCGAACCAGGCGTTGAGCGGGTGGCAGGCGCTGCAATACGGCAAGCTGCCGGCGGCGACGACGGCGTCGACCGACGCGTGGGTCAAGGGCGGCGACGACCTGTTCCACGCCGGGGCGGTGAGCGGCGAGGGCGACGCGACGGTGCTCCACGACGTGACGATCTACGACCGCACCGCCAACCGGCTGTTCTCGGTGGTCCGCGCCGCGACCGCGCGCCCGGTCGCCGGTGGCTGGGCGCTGCGCGACGTCGCGACGTTCGACGTCGCCAAAGGGACCGAGGCGAAGGTGCCGAGCGCGCGCTTCCCCAGCCCCGTCATCCCGGCGCAGTTCACCACGGCGAAGGTGATTCCGGCGTTCGTCCCATTCTGGGTCCTGAACCGCGAGATCGGCGAGCAACGCGCAGCGGGCAAGCGCGTGACGTCGCTGATCGCAGCGGCGAACCACAAGATTTCGGGGCCGCTGTCGACGGTGTTGATGCCGCTGCTCGGCGCGGTGGCGGCGTTCGGCCTCGCGCGGTCGGGGCGGCTGTTCATCCGCATCGTGATCGGTATGTTCCTCGGCTTCGCCTTTTTCGTCGCCGACAACTTCATGGTCGCGATGGGGAATTTCGGCACCGTCCCGCCGCTGCTCGCGGCGTGGTCGGCATTCCTGTTGTTCTTCCTGATCGGCGAGGCGGTGCTGTTTCGGTCGGAGGAATGACCGGGCCGCGTTTTTCGATCGGGATCCTGCGTCCTAAAAGCGCCGTATTGCGTTCCTATATGGCTTGGTCAGCGATGGAGCACGTCGAGTGAAGGCAGTCGAAGAACCCGCGGTGCCGATCTGGAGCCGGTCGCACTATCTGAACAAGATGGACCTGCGTCAGCTCGTTGTCGCCTATTTCCAATATTACACGATCCGCACATTCCTCGTGCTCGCGGTCGTTTGCGGCGGGATCGCGCTGTGGCAGCCGACGACGCTGCTCCGCGCCGCCGCGTCGGCCGGGGTCGTGCTGTTCGTCTATCCGATCGTCTGGTACGGCATCCATCGGTACATCATGCACAGCTCGTGGATGATGAAGTCGCCGCTGACCGCGCGGACGTGGAAGCGGATTCACTACGATCATCATCAGGACCCGAACCACCTCGAAATCCTGTTCGGATCGCTCGCGACCGAGCTGCCGGCGTTGTTTCTGATCGCGCTGCCGGCGGGGTTTGCGATCGGCGGGATCGGCGGGGCGGCAGTCGCGCTGATGACCGGGCTGCTGACGACGTGCTTCTACGAGTTCTGCCACTGCATCCAGCACCTGTCGTACAAGCCGAAGAACAAGTGGCTGGTGGCGATGAAGGCACGACACATGGCGCATCATTTCCACGACGAGAGCGGCAATTTCGGCATCACCAACTTCGCGTGGGACCGCCTGTTCGGCACCTTCTACGAGCGGATCGAGCGCCCGGCGCGGAGCGCGACGGTGTTCAACCTCGGCTATACCGAGGAAGTCGCCGCCGTCTATCCGTGGGTCGCGGCCCTATCGGGCGGCGTCGCCAGTGGCCATCCGCGCCAGCGTGACCGGGTGCCGGTGAAAGAACCGGAGCGCCAGGCGGCGTGAGCGCTTCGGGGGGCGCGCTCACGATCGTCGAAGCGACCACCGCCGCCGACCGCGGCCGCTTCATCGACCTGATCTACACGCTGTACAAGGATGACCCGTACTGGGTGCCGCCGTTGCGCGGTGAAGCGCTCGAGCTGATCGAGGGCATCAAGAAGAACCCGTGGTTCGGCCACGGTTACGCCAAATTCTGGATGGCGCTGCGAGGCGGCACCGTCGTCGGGCGGATTTCGGCGCAGGTCGACAGCCTCGTCCTCGAACACATGGAGGCGGGCCTCGGCCATTGGGGAATGTTCGAGTGCATCGACGACCAGGCGGTCGCCGACCTCCTGCTCGACACCGCCGAGACGTGGCTGCGCAGCGAAGGCATGAGGCGCAGCATGGGGCCGATCAGCATCTCGATCTGGGACGAACCCGGGCTGCTCGTCGACGGCTTCGACCGCCCGCCGACGGTGATGATGGGGCACCATCTGCCGTATTACGCGCGGCTGATCGCGGCGCACGGCTATTCCGGGGTCAAGGACCTCCACACCTACGAACTCCAGATCGACCAGCCCTTCCCCGATATCGTCCAGCGGATCGTCGCCGCGAGCGAGAAGAGCGGCAAGATCAAGACCCGGATGGTCGACAAGTCGAAGTTCGCCGAGGAAGCGGCGATCATCATGGATATTCTGAACGACGCGTGGTCGGCGAACTGGGGGTTCGTGCCGCTGACCCCGCTTGAGGTTGCGCACGTCGGGGTCAAGCTCAAACCGATCGTCTACAACGACATGATCCGCATCGCCGAGATCGACGGCGAGCCGGTCGGGTTTCTGATCTCGCTCCCCGACCTGAACGAGTTCACCGCCGACCTCGGCGGCAAGCTGTTCCCGTTCAACTGGGCGAAGCTTCTCTGGCGGCTGCGCAAGCCGAAGATCCGCCGCATCCGCGTCCCACTAATGGGGGTGCGCAAGTCGCTGCAGGGGAGCCGTCTCGCGTCGATCATGGTGTTCCAGATGATCGAATATATCCGCCGCACCGCGGTCGACAATTACGGGGCGAAGCGCGGCGAGATCGGCTGGATCCTCGAGGACAACGGTCCGATGCGCTCGATCGCCGACGTCATCGGGGCCGAGGTGACGCGGACCTACCGGATCTTCGCACGACCGCTGGTTTAGCAGGCCCGATCGTCATCTCCGCTGTCGCGGGGATGACGATCGGAGGGTGGTTACCAGCTCCAAACTTCACAACCTGCGCACGAAACACGGTGTTTCACCTGCGCAGCTCGATCCACACCGGGACATGATCCGACGCGCGCTCGCCGCCACGAACAGCGCGGTCGATGCCGGCGTTTACCAGCCGGTCGGCGGCGAACGGTGACAACAGCATGTGGTCGATCCGCAAGCCGCTGTCGCGCGGCCACGCCCCCGCCTGATAATCCCAGAACGTGTACGCCTTCCCCGTCGGCTGGACGCTGCGGATCGCGTCGGTCCAGCCAGCGAAGCACAAGGTGCGGAACGCCGCGCGGGTTTCGGGCTGGGTCAGCGCGTCGTGCGCCATCGCGACTTCGCTGAAGACATCCTCGGCGGTCGGGATGACGTTGTAGTCGCCCGCGAGGACGACCGGGCGTTCGAGCGCGGCAAGCGCCGCCGCCCGCGCCGACAGTCGCGCAAACCACGCGAGCTTATAGTCGAACTTCGGCCCCGGCTGCGGGTTGCCGTTCGGCAGATAGATCGAGGCGATGCGCACCCCCTCGACCTCGGCCTCGAGGTAGCGGGCGTGATCATCCGCCGGGTCGCCATCGAGCCCGCGCTGGGTTTCCACCGCCTCGGCGCGCGACAGGATCGCGACGCCGTTGAAGCCCTTTTGACCGTGGACGAGCGAGCGGTACCCGGCGGTAGCGATCGCCTCGACCGGAAAGCCGTCGTCGACGGTCTTGATTTCCTGCAGGCAGACGACATCGGGCGTGGCGTCGGCGAGCCAATCGAGGAGGCGCGGCAGTCGGGCGGAAATGCCGTTGACGTTGAAGGTCGCGATTTTCAAGGGTTGTCGTCTCGCGATTTCACACGGGTCGAGGCGCTAAACCGAGAATGACGACCCGCAGCCGCAGCCGCTTGCCGCGTTCGGGTTGGTCACCTTGAACGCCGCCGCGCCCATCGTCTCGACATAGTCGACCTGTGCGCCGTCGAGGAACGGCAGGCTGACGGGGTCGACGAGCATCGACACGCCGTCGGTCTCGACGACGAGATCGTCGTCCGCCGCCGCGCTTTCGAGGCCGAACTTGTACTGGAACCCGGCGCACCCGCCGCCGTCGACCGCGAGACGCAGCTTCAACCCGGGCTTGCCCTGCTTGACCGCGATTGCGGCGACGCGGGCGGCGGCGGCGGGGGAAAGTTGGACGGTGCTCATCGCCCAGACATAGGGCGTCGCGCGCTCGCGCACAACGATGCTAGAGCGCGCCGGTCATCACCGGGCCGACTGCGGTATCGCCGCCGACATTGTGCTGCGCCGCGAGGACATACTCCGACGCATCGAGATACGGGCGCGGGTTGACCGCGCGGCCGTCGATGCGGACCTCGAAATGCAGGTGGGTGCCGGTCGAGCGCCCGGTCGAGCCCATCCGCGCGATGACCTCGCCCTGCTTCACCGCTTCGCCCGGATGGACGAGGATCGCCGACAAATGGCCGTAGCGCGTCGCCAGCCCCTTGCCGTGCGCGATCTCGACGCAGTTGCCGTACGCGCCTGAGCGCCCGGCGGTCGTGACGATCCCGGTAGCGGCGGCGTAGATCGGCTCGCCCATCGCGCCTGCCATGTCGAGCCCGGCGTGCATCGCGCTCATGCCGGTGAACGGATCGAAGCGGACACCGAACCCCGACGAATAGCTGTAGCTCTTCACCGGCACGAACGACGGAATGACGTTGAGCGCCGCTTCGAGCGACTGCAGCTTCTTCCAACTGAGGAACAGGCCCTTGAACTTCGGCTCGGCATCGGCGGGGGCGTGCGCCGGGATGAACGGGCCGCCCGTGCCACCGATACCGCCGCCGAAGCCGGGCGCGGCATCGAACGCCGACGCCGACATCAGCCGGTCGGGATCGAGCCCGAGACGGCGGACGAGCGATTGGGTGTCGCGCAGCCGCGCGTCGGCGGCGGTCGTCGCCTTGTCGACGAAGGCGAGCTGTTCGGATTCGAGGCGGCGGAACGGTTCGATCACCGCTGCCACCGGCGCGGCGAGCAGCTCGCTCGCGGTCACGGCATCGCCCGCACGCGGCAGCATCGCGGCGAGCTTGGCGAGGTCATGGTTGGGCAGCAGGAGCGCAGCGAGGAACGCCTGGCGCTTTTCGATCGCGGCCGCACGGTCGGCGACGACACCCTGCAGCGCAGAGCTGTCCGACTTCATCGCGACCAGCTTTGCCTGCATCCGCGCGAGTTCGGCCGATTTGGCGGCGACGTCGCCCGACTGCCCCGAGATCATGTGCGCGGTGCCGAGGCCGAGCCAGAGTGCAACGAGTGC
>JBBSFF010000053.1:0-9833 GCA_038238995.1 Sphingomonadales bacterium | reverse complement strand
GTCGGTCAGCGTCCAGCCGGTGTCGGGCAGCGCGCGCTTGAGCCGTGCGATCGCGGCGAACGCTGGATCGTCGGACTGGCCGACCGCGAGCGCGGCGATCGCCGCCCCCGCGAGCGCGACCAGCGCCACCGGGCCCCAGCCCGGCCACCGCGGCTCGGCGACGGTATCGCGGAGCAGTCGCGCGGCGGGCAGGTCGCGGGCGCGGGCGAGCGGCAGGATCGCGAAGGCGGCGGCGATCAGCAGCCCGTACGCGGCGGCGGTCAGCAATGGCCCGGCGTAGAGGCCGAGCGCGGGCGGCACCGGCAACGCATCGCCCGCGAGCGTCACGATCAGCCACGGGATGCCCGCGCCGACCGCCGCGCCGACGAGGACGGCGGCGAGCGCGACGATCCCGATCTGGAACAAATAGCTCGCGAAGATCAGCCGCGACCCCGCCCCCATCGCCTTCAACGCGGCGATCGTCGTGCTTTTGGCCGACATGTACGCGGTGACCCCGTTGCCGACCCCGACCCCGGCGACGACGAGCGCGGTCAGCCCGACGAGCGTCAGGAACTGGCCGAGCCGCTCGACGAACTGCCGCGTTCCCGCCGCGCCGTCGCTCCGGTCGGTCAGCGTCCAGCCGGTGTCGGGCAGCGCGCGCTTGAGCCGTGCGATCGCGGCGACGGGCGCGACAGTCTGGGGCAGCCTGACGCGGTAACTGGCGCGGAAGATGCTGCCGGGTTCGAGCAGCGCTGTGGCGGCAAGGTCCTCCGACCGCATCAACACGCGCGGCCCGAAGCCGAAGCCATCCCCGGTCTCGTCGGGCTCGTCGGCGATGACGCCGGCGACGCGGAAAGTGGCCGAGCCGATCGCGACCCGGTCGCCCGCGCGCAACGCGTAGCGTTCGGCGAGCGCGGGGGCGACGGCGACGCTTGCGGGAACCAGCGCCGCGCCGTTCGTCAGGCGCAGCGCGCCGTACAGCGGATAAGCGGCGTCGACCGCCTTGACCTCGGCGAGCGTCCGGTCGTCCGACCCGGCGCGTCCGGTCATCGCGCGGAGGCGCAGCACCTCCGACACCGCGCCGAGCCGGGCAAGCGCGGCGCGCTCGGCGTCGGTCGCGCGGCGCTGCGTCAGTTGCGCGGCGATGTCGCCGCCGGTGATGGTCTGGCCGCGGCCGCTCAGGCCCGTCGTGATCGCGCTTGACAGGCTGCCGACCCCGGCGAGCGCGGCCACGCCGAGGACGAGGCAGACGGCGAGCAGCCGCAGCCCGGCAAGCCCGCCGCGGAGTTCTCGGAGCGCGAGGCGGAGGGCGATCAAGGTTCCCCTCTCCCCGCGCACCGCACGTTATCCCCGCGAAAGCAGGGATCCATCTCCAGCGGCACGAGATGAAATCCCGCTTTCGCGGGGATGACGTGTGAACTGGGGGAGCAGGCGTTACCCATCGATCCGCCCGTCCTTCATCTCGATCACCCGCGAACAGCGCGCCGCGAGCGTGACGTCGTGGGTGATCAGCACGAGCGTCGCGTTGGTCTCGGCCGCCTGCGCGAACAGCAGATCGACGATCGCAGCTCCCGTCGTGGCGTCGAGGTTGCCGGTCGGTTCGTCGGCGAACAGCAACAGCGGTCGGCACGCGGTCGCGCGGGCGATCCCGACGCGCTGCTGCTCGCCGCCCGACAGCTGCCCGGGGTAGTGGCTCAGCCGGTGGCCGAGCCCGACGCCGGTCAGTTCGGCGCGCGCGCGCCCGAACGGATCGGCGATGCCGGCCAATTCGAGCGGAACCGCGACATTCTCCAGCGCGGTCATCGTCGGGATCAGGTGGAACGCCTGCAGCACGATGCCGATGCGCCCGCGCCGCGCCCGCGCCAGCCCGTCTTCGTCGAGCGCACTGAAATCCGCCCCGGCGACCCGCACCGACCCCGACGTCGCGCGTTCGAGCCCGCTCAGCACCGCCATCAGCGACGATTTGCCCGACCCCGATGCGCCGAGAATCGCCAGCCGCTCCCCCGCCATGACGTCGAGGTCGATGCCGCGCAGCACCGCGACGGCGGCATCGCCGCTCCCGAGCCGCAGGGTGACATCGCGCGCGGCGATGACGATATGGTCGGTCATGCACTTCCCGGGATGCGATGGATGCGAACTGGCTCGACACGATATGGCGCATGGCGCGCGCTTTGCCACCTCTGGCTCGCGGCGATCGCCGCGATAACCGCGAGCGCCGCGACCGCCGCGCCGAAACTGATCCTCGCGTTCGGCGATTCGCTGACCGCCGGTTATCTGCTCAAGCCCGGCGAGGGCTTCGCGCCGCAGCTCGAAACGGCGCTCCGCGCGCAGGGGCACGATGTTCGCGTCCATAACGCCGGGGTGTCGGGCGACACGACGACGCAGGGGCGCGCGCGGCTCGACTGGGTGCTGACCGGGCTCAAGGCGAAACCCGACCTCGTCGTCCTCGAACTCGGCGCGAACGACATGCTGCGCGGGGCGCCGGTCGCGGCGGCGGCCGCCAATCTCGACGCGATGCTCGCCGAATTCGCGCGGCGCGGGGTGCCCGTCGTCCTCGCGGGCATGCGCGCGTCGCCGAACTTTGGGCGCGACTATGTCCATGCGTTCGATGCGATGTACCCCGCGCTCGCCGCCGCGCACCATGTCGCGCTGTATCCGTTCTTCATGGACGGGGTCGCGGCGGTGCGCGGGATGCAGCTTTCCGACGGGATGCACCCGACACCGGCGGGCGTGGCGGTCATCGTCCGCCGGATCACGCCGACCATCATGGCCGCGCTCAAGGCACCAAGGTAACGGGTAAACAGCCGAAGCCATCAGCGGTGGCGACCATTTCGCGGGCGGGCACACCGGCTTCCGCCCTTTTTCTTTGCCCTTCGGCCATCAATTGACATACGCTGGCGCTTGCCGGGCGCAATATTATATGTTCAATGCGCCTGCTACAAGAACTTAATTACCGTTGACCCTTATAAACGAACCGTAGCGTCAATTTGAGCGAGGCCCGATGATCGAGCTTGCCGACCCTGCCGCACCGCCCGCGCCCGCCGCGGCGATCGCGCCGCGTGCTGCGACCAATCCGGTTCGGACGCGTGCCGATTGGGACGCGATGCGCGCCGCCGTGCTCGCCGACCCCGGCAAGTTCCACGGCGACATGGCGCGGACCACGCTGCACTGGTTCGTGCCGTCGGTCGGCGCGTGGCTCAATTACGACGACGGCGTCTGGAGCGGCTGGGACGCGGTTAACGCCGCCCCCGTCACCGCCGACCTGCCCGCCGATTTCACCCCGTGGACGGCCGCGTTCGACGCCAGCGACGCGCCGTTCTTCAAATGGTTTTCGGGCGGCCTGACCAACGCCTGCTTCGCCGAAGTCGACCGCCATGTGCTCGCCGGGCACGGCGACGAGGCGGCGCTGATCTTCGAAGGCGACCGCTGGGACATGGCGGCGAACAATGGGCGCGGCGCGCCGGTCGATTGCTATCCGGTGTCGCGCAAGAAACTGCTGCTCGAAACCGCGAAATGCGCGCTGGCGCTGCAGGAACTGGGGTTGAAGCCCGGCGACCGCATCGCGCTCAACATGCCCTCCATCCCGGCACAGATCTTCTGGACCGAAGCCGCCAAGCGCCTCGGCATCCTTTACACCCCGGTTTTTGGCGGGTTCAGCGACAAGACGCTGTCGGACCGCATCCACGACGCCGGCGCGCGCGTCGTCATCACCGCCGACGGCGGCTATCGCAACGCGCAGGTCATCCCGTTCAAGACCGCGTACACCGACCCCGCGCTCGACAACTATACTCCGGTGGCGGCGGCAAAGACGATCGTCAGCGAGCGCATCGCCGGCCTCGACCTCGACGCCGACACCGTCGCCACCATCGACACCGCAGTCGCCGACACGCTCAAGGGCGAAGTCACCGTCGAACGCAGCGACGTCATGCGCGGCGTCGGGCGCGCGCTCGCCGACCTCGGCAAGGCGGGCAAGCTCGACGCCGCCGCCGCCGCCAAGGTGCGGATCGCCGTCGCCGAGGCGCTCGTCGCGACGCCGCCGCGCGTCGACCGTGTCGTCGTCGTCCGGCATACCGGCCAGCCCGACCTCGTCTGGCGCGCCGAACGGGACGTCTGGGGCCATGCGCTGACCGACCCGGCGGCGGCGAAGCTGTTCGCGGCGGCGGGCGTCGCCGACGAAGCCGCGATGCTCGCGCTGCCGGCGCAGGATTTCGTCCGCGCGATCTGGAGTCTCGCTCCCGTCACGCCGCTCGACGCCGAATTCCCGATGTTCTTCATCTACACCAGCGGCTCGACGGGGAAGCCGAAGGGCGTCGTCCACGTCCACGGCGGCTACACCGCCGGGATCGCCGCGACGATGCCGGTCGCGTTCGACGCGCGCGCCGGCGACGTCATCTACGTCGTCGCCGACCCCGGCTGGATCACCGGCCAGAGCTATCTGATCTCGGCGTCGCTGACGACGCGGGTGACGACGGTGATCTGCGAAGGCGCGCCGGTGTTCCCGCACGCCGGGCGCTTCGCCGCGTCGATCGAGCGGCACAAGGTGACGATCTTCAAGGCGGGCGTGACGTTCCTCAAGTTCGTTATGTCGGACGCGCAGAATTTGAACGACATCCGCAACTACGACATGAGGTCCTTGCGCGTCGCCACCTTCTGCGCCGAGCCGACGAGCCCCGCGGTGCAGGCATTCGGCATGGCCAACGTCACGCCACAGTATATCAATTCCTACTGGGCGACCGAACACGGCGGAATCGCGTGGACACATTTCTACGGCAATGCCGACTTCCCGCTGAGACCCGACGCGCACACCTATCCGCTGCCGTGGATCGTCGGCGATGTTTGGGTCGAAGGTGAGTCCGATGAGGCGGCGGTCTTCCCCCGCACCACCCCCGGCGGCGCAAGCAACCGCCCCGCCGAGATGGGCGAAAAGGGCGAGGTCGTCATCGCCGCCCCCTACCCGTATCTCGCGCGAACCGTGTGGAGCTCGGACGGCTTCGAGGTCGTCGATCACCAGGTCGCTCCCGGCTGGCGCGGCGACGCCGACCGGTGGGAGAACGGCTATTGGACCCGCTGGGCGGGGGCATGGGCGTATACGCAGGGCGACTTCGCGATGCGCCACGCCGGCGGCTCCTTCTCGCTCCACGGGCGGTCGGACGACGTCATCAACGTTAGCGGCCACCGCATGGGGACCGAGGAGATCGAAGGCGCGATCCTGCGCGACAAGGCGCTCGACCCCGATTCGCCGGTCGGCAACGTGCTCGTCGTCGGCGCGCCGCACCGCGAAAAGGGGCTGACCCCGATCGCCTTCGTCGTGCCGTCACCGGGGCGCAAGATCGGCCAAGACGACCGCCGTCGCCTGACCGACCTCGTCCGCACCGAAAAAGGCGCGGTCGCGGTGCCGCAGGATTTTCTCGAGGTCGCCGAATTCCCCGAAACGCGGTCGGGCAAGTATGTCCGCCGCATGGTCCGCGCGCTCGTCGAAGGGACCGACGTCGGCGATACCTCGACGCTCAAGAACCCCGACAGTCTGGTCGCGCTGAAGACTGTGATCGACGCGTGGCAGCGCAAGCAGAAGCTGTCCGAGGACCAGCAGTTGTTCGAGCGCTACCGCTACTTCCGCATCCAGTACAACACGGTGGCTCCGGGCAAGAAGGTGGCGACGGTCTTCGTCACCAACCCGCCGGTCAACGCGCTCAACGAACGCGCCTTGGACGAGCTCAACATCGTCGTCGAGCATCTGTCGCGGCGCGACGACGTGGTCGCGGTCGTCTTCACCGGCGACGGCACCGCGAGCTTCGTCGCCGGGGCCGACATCCGCCAGTTCCTCGACGAGATCCACACGGTCGAGGAGGCGCGCGTCCTTCCCAACAACGCCCAGCTTGCGTTCAACCGCATCGAGGCGATGGGCAAGCCGTGCATCGCCGCGATCCAGGGCGTCGCGCTCGGTGGCGGCATGGAGTTCGCGCTCGCGTGCCATTACCGCATCGCCGAGCCAACCGCGCGGTTCGGGCAGCCGGAGATTCGCCTGCGGCTGATCCCGGGGTATGGCGGGACGCAGCGGCTGCCGCGGCTGCTCGGCGACCGCAACGGCGCAACGGGCTTGCGCGACGCGCTCGACCTGATCCTCGGCGGGCGCAGCATCGATGCCGACACCGCGCGCGACATCGGCGCGATCGACGAGATCGCGGGCGGCAGCGACAGCGCGCTCGAACTCGCGCACGCCCGGGTCCGCGAATATCTGCTGCGCGGCGACGATAGTGTCGTCTCGCAGGAATGGACCGGACGGCTGGCGGCGACTGACAAGGCGACCGGGGGCTGGAACACGGCGTCGACGCTCGAACTCGACGTCGCGCTCGCCGACCCGTTCGTCGAACGCATCTGCCGCCAGCTCGACTGGGCCGGGCGCGGTGCCGCGCGCGACATGGCGATCGACGCGATCCGCATCGGGCTGACGCAGGGTATTACCGCGGGACTGGCGCGCGAAGCCGATCACTTCGCGAGCGCGGTCGTCGCGGCCGATGGCGGCAAGACCGGCATTCGCGAATTCCTCGACAAGAAGTCGCCGCCGCTGCCGATCCGCCGCGACGGGGTCTTCGTCGACGGCGAGCATATGGAGCGCGGCACCGCGCTCGAAGCGATGAACCAGCTGCTCCCCGTCGGCGCGGCGTTCTTCCCTGGGGTCAGCGCGCTGCCGACGCACCAGTATGCGTTCGGCATCGCCCGCGACGCCGACACCGGAGCGCCGCGCTTCGGCCAGCCTGCCACGAATGAGCTTGAACTGATCGTCCCCGTCGAGCGCCCCGAGCCGAACGACGCGCTCGTCTACATGCTAACGTCCGAGGTCAACTTTAACGACATCTGGGCGCTGACCGGCATTCCGGTGTCGCCGTTCGAGGGCCACGAGAACGACTATCAGACGACCGGGTCGGGCGGCGTCGGGCTCGTCGCGGCGCTCGGAAGCGAGGCGCGCGCCGAGGGGCGGCTCAAGGTCGGCGATCTCGTCGCGGTCTATTCAGGGACCAACGACCTCCTCTCGCCGATGGTCGGGCGCGACCCGATGTTCGCCGACTTCGCGATCCAGGGGTACGAGACCCCGACCGGCAGCCACGCGCAGTTCCTCCGTGTCCAAGCCCCGCAGCTCCATTCGGTGCCCGGCGATTTGACGCTCGAAGCGGCGGGGTCGTACATCCTCAACCTCGGCACCGTCTGGCGCGCGCTGTTCACCACGCTCGACATTCAGGGTGGCAAGACGCTGTTCGTCGAGGGCGCGGCGACCGGGACCGGACACGATGCGATGAAGACCGCGGTCAAGACCGGGCTCGCGGTCACCGGGCTGGTGTCGTCCGAAGCCCGCGCCGAGTACGTTCGCGGCGCGGGCGCGACAGCCGCGCTCAACCGCACCGACCCGCGCTTCGCCGCGCTGTATACCATGGTCCCCGAGGACGATCCCGCCGGGTGGGAGGCCGCCGGCCAGCCGCTCGTCGATGAATACAAAGCGCTCAACAACGGCATGCTCGCCGACTATGCCGTCAGCCACGCGGGCGAGACCGCGTTCCCGCGCTCGTTCCAGCTGCTCGCCGAGGGCGGGGTCCTCGCCTTCTACGGCGCGTCGTCGGGGTATCACTTCAGCTTCGTCGGCAAGTCGGGGCGCGTCGCCCCCGAAGCCGCGCTGCGCCGCGCCAAGGTCCGCGCGGGCGAGGCGGTGCTGCTATTCTACGGCCCGCGTTCGACCGCATTGCTCGACGAGGTCGGACTCGAAATGATCGAGGCGGCGCGCACCGTGCAGGCCCGCACCGTCGTCGTCACGACGACCGACGGCCAGCGCGAGTTCATCCAGTCATTGGGCTTCGAGGACGCGCTCGCCGGGGTCGTCAGCCTTGAGGACATCAAGCGGCGCGAGGGCGGCAACTTCGCGTGGCCCGACGCGATGCCGCGCCTGCCCGCCGCGCGCGGCGACATCGAGGCGTTCCGCGCCGCCGTCCGCGACTATCAGGACAAGACGCTCAAACCCTTCGGCTCGGCGGTCGGCAAGCTGCTGCGCTCGCCCGACAATCCGCGCGGCGCCCCCGACCTCGTGATGGAGCGCGTGGGGCAGGACACGCTCGGGGTGACGACCGCGCTGGTCAAGCCGTTCACCGGGCGCGTCGTCTATGCCGAGGACATGGCGCATAAACGCTATAGCTTCTACGCGCCGCAGGTGTGGACGCGGCAGCGGCGGATCGTCATGCCGACCGCCGAAATCCGCGGGACGCATTTGTGCAATGCGTATGAAGTCACGCGGATGAACGACATGATCGCGGGCGGGCTGCTCGACGTGACCGAACCGACAATGGTGCCGTGGGAAGGGCTTCCGCAGGCGCACCAGGCGATGTGGGACAACAAGCACACGGGGGCGACCTACGTCGTCAACCACGCGCTGCCCGAGCCGGGGTTACGCGGCAAGGATGCACTGCTCGAAGCGTGGGCCGCCGCCCAGACACAGGGGAAGTAAGATGGCCACCAAAACCACCACCGCCCCGACCGCGATGCCCCTTCGCGTCGGCCGCCTCGCGGGGAAGGTCGCGCTCGTCACCGGCGCGGCGGGCAACCTCGGCGGGGAGATCGCGCGGCATTATTTGAACGAGGGCGCGACGGTCGTTTTCACCGGGCGGACGCAGGCGCGGATCGACGCCGCCGCCGCCGCCGCGCGCGCCGATACCGGCGCCGACGATGCCCAGACCTCGACCGTCGTCATGGACGGGGCCGACGCTGCGTCGTGCCGCGCCGGGATCGCCGAGATCCTCGCCCGCCACGGCAAGATCGACATCCTCGTCAACAACGCCGGGTCGGCCGGGCCGAAGCAGCCGCTCGAACGCCTGCCGCTAAGCCGCGCCGACCTTGAAGCACTGCAGGGCGAGGGCTCGACCGACACCGAGACCGTCGGCGACGCCGCGCGCAACATCCTCGGCGTCGCGTGGAACATGGTCCGCGCGGCGGCCGGGGCGATGGCCGAAGGCGGGTCGATCATCAACGTCTCGACGATCTTCAGCCGGACGCATTACTACGGGCGGACCGCGTACACCGTCCCCAAGGCGGCGCTCAACGCCCTGTCGCGCGAGCTCAGCCTCGAACTCGGGCCGCGCGGCATCCGCGTCAACCTCGTCTTCCCCGGCCCGATCGCGAGCGAGCGCATCCGCACCGTCTTCGCCGCGATGGATTCGATGCGCGGCGACGATGCCGGGACGACCGCGAGCCAGTTCTTCGATTTGATGAGCTTCGAGCGCTCGGTCGAGGGGGCACCACGCGCCAAGACCTTCCCGACGCCGCGCGACATCGCGATGACGTGCGTCTTTCTCGGTTCCGACGAAAGCGCGGCGTTCAATGGCCATGATTTCGAAGTCACCCACGGGATGACCGTCCGCAAGGAATCGCGCTCGACCTACCTGTCGCGCCCGACGATGCGCTCGATCGACGGCGGCGGCCTCGGCGTCGTCGTCGTCGCCGGCACGCAGGTCGCCGAGGCGGTCGCGGTCGCGCGCGTCCAGGCCGATTGCGGCGCGGAGGTCATGCTCGGCTTCATCCGCGAGGTCGAGGCGATCGAGGCGCGGCGGATGCTCGGGGACACGGCGCGCATCTCGGTCGTCCAATTCGACCGCGCCGATCACGACATGATGGACCGCGAGCTCGACGACTTCACCGAGCGCGCCTGCGCGATCACCGGCGCGATCGTCATGCCCGCGTTCGGGGCCGACCACTTCACCGGCACGCTCGCCGACGCAAGCGACGAGGCGGTCGATCAATTCGTCGACGACGAGCTCGTCGGAGCGATCGCCGTCGCCCGCACGCTCAGCCGCTACTGGAAGCGCCACGACAGCCTG
>JBBSFF010000052.1:0-9928 GCA_038238995.1 Sphingomonadales bacterium | reverse complement strand
TACGCGGTCGCGGCATCGGCGAAGCGTTGCGCCTGGAAATACGACCAGCCGAGCATCCGCCAGCCTTCGGGGTCGCCCGGGGATTTTGCCATCCGCGCCGCGAGCTGCGCGATCACCGGGGCGACATCGGGAGCCGCGACCGCCGGAGCCGGTGCGGGCGCGACGGGGGCATCGATCGCCGCGATCTCCCCCGCGATGACGCGCGGCGGCGCGGGCGCGGTCAGGTCGGGACGTCCGACGACGGCGTACAGCCCGGTCGCCCCGAGCGCGACCGCGACGGCCAGACCGATCGAGACGCGCCCCGCCGCCGGGTCGGCCATGATCCGCACCGGCAGCGCCTGCGCGCGGTGTTCCACCAGCAGGCGGCGCTTGATCTCGGTCCGCAGCGCGTCCGCCTCGCCCGGGCCAACCTGCCCCGATGCAGCCTGCGTCCCCACTTCGGCGAGCTGGTCGCGCAGCACGGCGGTGACCGCGTCGGTCTCGCGCGCCTGTGCGTCGTAACGGCGCACGAGCGGGATCGCGAGGCCGGCGGCGGCAAGCGCGACCATGCCGGAGAAAATCACCCACAGGACGAGCGTCATCTAGATCCGATCTTCGAGGAGCGCGTCGGCGGCGGCGGCATCGCTCGCGCTGAGCGGCGGGGCCGCCCCGGCGACCCGGCGGCGCAGGTACAGCACGACACCGACCGCGCCAAGTCCGACGAACCCGAGCGGCGCGAACCACAAAGCCATCGTCGCGGGTTCGAGCGGGGGCTTGAGCAGGACATAACTGCCGTACCGGTCGACGAGATACTGAACCGCCTGGCTGTCGGTCGCCCCGGCGGTTAGCCGCTCGCGGACGATAACGCGCAGGTCGTGCGCGAGCGGCGCGTCGCTGTCGTCGATCGACTGGTTCTGGCAGACGACGCAGCGAATGCCCGCGCTGATCGCCCGCGCCCGCGTCTCGAGCGCGGGGTCCCTGAGCTGTTCGGCGGGCAGTACGGCGAAGGCGGGCACGGCGAGCAACAGCGCGACCAGCGCGGCGACGCCCCTCATGCTTCGTTTCGCAACCGGACGAGCATCGGCTTCAGTGTCTTTTCCCAGTCGTCGACGGTGATCGGCCCGATCTGCTTGTAGCGCACCCGCCCGCGGCCATCGACGACGAAAGTCTCGGGCACGCCGGTCACGCCGAGGTCGATCCCGGTCCGCGCGCCAGGATCGCTGGCGATCCGCGCGTACGGATTGCCGAGCTGCGCCAGCCACGTCTTCGCCGCGTCGGGCTGATCCTTCCAGTCGAGGCCGAACAAAGGCGTGCCCTCGGCGGCGATTCGGCCGAGCATCGGATGCTCCTGCGGGCACGCTGCGCACCACGAGGCGAAGACGTTGAGCAGCTTCGGTTCGCCCCGCGCGATTGGCGAGCCGAACGCGGCGCTGCCGAACCCCGGCGACGCCGCGTCGAGCCCCGGCAGGTCGAATCGCGGCAGCGGCTTGTCGATCAGGATCGACGGGATATGCGACGGGTCCTGCGTCAGGCCATAGGCGAAGAACACGATCAGCGCGGCGAACAGCGCGACCGGGGCGGCGAACAATGCCCGCATCATGCCGGAACCAGCCGTCCGGCCGGGATCGCCGCTGCCTTCGCCGCCCCCACCCGGAACCGCCGGTCGGCGAGCGACGCGCAGCCGCCGAGCGCCATAAGCACCGCCCCACCCCAGATCCAGCCGACCAGCGGGTGGTCGTACAGCCGCACGACGATGCCGCCGGTCTTGTCGGGCTCGCCGACCGCGACATAGATGTTGCCGAGCACGCGCTTCTCAATCCCCGCTTCGGTCGTCTGCGACCGGCTCGCGGGGTAGAAGCGCCGCTCCGACGTCATCGGCCGGGTGACGCCGTCGCGCGTGAAGTTGAAGCGCGCGATCAGCGCTTCGTAGTTAGGTCCGGTTGCTTCGCGGATCGACATGAGTCGCACGTCCTCGCGCCCGATCGTCAACGTCTGGCCGGGGTGCATGACGACGATCTTCGACGACTGCCACGCGGTCATCGCCGAAATCCCGGCGACGAGCACGCCGAGCCCGGCGTGGGCGAGGACGAGACCGTAGGTCGAGGTCGGCGTCGTCCGGACCGACCGGACGAACCCGCCGCCGAGCCGCCACCGGCGAATTAGCACCGCCCCTGCCCCGACCACCAGCCACACCGCGAGCGCCATGCCCGCCGCCGCGAGCACGTTGGTCCGCCCGAAGACTGCGACCGCCGCGACGAAGGCGATCACCGTGACGATCAGCGGCCCGCGCAGCCTTGCGACGACGTCGGCGAGCGCGTCACGCTTCCATGTCAGCATCGGCCCAAACACGACGAGGACGAGCAACGGCGCCATGATCGGCACGAAGGTCAGCGCGTAATATGGCGGACCGACCGAGATCTTGTCGGTCGACACCGCCTCCATGATCACCGGATAGAAGGTGCCGAGGAACACGACCGCGGTCGCGGCCATTAGGAACAGGTTGTTGAGCGTCAGCCCGGCCTCGCGGCTGACCCCGCTGAACAGGGCGCCCGACTTCATCGCCGGGGCGCGCCACGCGAACAGCGCGAGCGCCGCCCCAGTCGAGCCGATGATGATCGCAAGGATGAAGATGCCGCGGCGCGGATCGACCGCGAACGAATGCACCGAGGTCAGGATGCCCGAGCGGACGAGGAAGGTGCCGATCAGCGACAGCGAGAACGTCAGAATGCCGAGCAGGATCGTCCAGCTGACGAGCGCGCCTCGCCGTTCGAGCACGAGCGCCGAATGGAGCAGCGCCGTCCCCATCAGCCACGGCATCAACGACGCGTTTTCGACCGGGTCCCAGAACCACCAGCCGCCCCAGCCGAGCTCGTAATACGCCCAGAAGCTGCCGAGCGCGATGCCCGCGGTCAGGCAGGTCCACGCCGCGAGCACCCATGGCCGGACCCAGCGCGCCCACGCCGCGTCGACCCGGCCCTCGATCAGCGCGGCGACGGCGAACGCAAACGCGACCGAAAAGCCGACATAGCCGAGGTAGAGCAGCGGCGGATGGATGACGAGGCCGGGGTCCTGGAGCAGCGGGTTGAGCTCGGCCCCGTCGATCGGCGCGGGCGAAAGCCGCGCGAATGGGTTCGAGGTGAACAGCAGGAAGACGATGAAGGCCGTGCCGATCATCCCTTGGATGCTGAGCACCCGCGCCTGGAACGTCGCGCGCAGATTGTCGCCGAACAGCGCGATCGCCGCGCCGAACACGCTGAGGATCAACACCCAGAGCAGCATCGACCCCTCGTGATTGCCCCAGGTGCCGGCGAAGCGGTAGATCAGCGGCTGGGTCGAATGCGTATGCTGCGCGACGACATCGAGCGAGAAGTCGGTCCGGACGAAGGCGAAGGCGAGCGCGGCGAACGCGGTCAGCACGAACAGCGCCTGCAGCGTCGCCGCTGCGCGCCCCGCCGCCATCAGCGCCGGGTCGTTGCGCGACGCGCCGATCATCGGCACGACCGATTGGGTCAGCGCCAGCATCAACGCCAGTATCAGCGCGAAATGTCCGATTTCGCCTGCCATGCAACGCCCTTCGATCCTGTTCCGCGACGCATATTAGCGTTTCCGGCGGGCGATGGTAGGGGTGCGCCACCATGGTCGAGCACCTCACCAGCCCGTCGAACCCGACGCTCAAGCGGTTGCGGTCGCTGGGCGACAAGAAGCATCGCCGCGCCGAGGGGCGATTCCTCGCCGAGGGGTTGCGGATCGTCACCGAAGCGCTCGAGGCCGGCGTCGTTCCCGAAGTCCTTGTTTTCGGGGCCGAGTCGGCGCGGCACCCGCTCGTCGAACGGCTGATCGCGGCGACCGAAGCCAGCGGCGGGACGGCGATCGAGACCAATGCCGACATGCTCGGCAAGCTGACGGGGAAGGATAATCCGCAAGGCGTCGTCGGCGTTTTCCGTCAAAACCCGACGCCGCTCGCGCGCCTCGACCGGACGACCGCGAAAATATGGATTGTTTGTCAGTCGCTTAAGGACCCCGGCAACCTCGGCACGATCCTGCGGACCGGCGACGCGGTCGGGGCGGGCGGGGTGATCCTGCTCGACGACTCGTGCGATCCGTATAGTACCGAAGCGGTTCGCGCGTCGATGGGGGCGATCTTCACCCAGAGCCTGACGATCACCGACGGGCCGGGCTTTTTCAACTGGTTACGCCGCGCGCCCGGCGGTTTCGTCGCCGGGGCGGCGCTGACCGGGGCGGTCGATTATCGATCGGTCGCCTACCCCGCGCCGGCATTCGTGCTGATGGGCAACGAGCAGGCGGGATTGCCGGAAAGCTATGCGAATCAATGCGATGCGCTGGTCAAGCTGCCGATGCTCGGCAAGGCCGACAGCCTCAACGTCGCGGTCGCCACCGCCGTGCTACTGTACGAAGTCCTCGGCCAGCACGCCGCACCACTCCCCGCACATCACCCCGCACGGTTGCCGAACCGAACCTGAACGCCGATAACGACTGCAAGCACGGGGTTCCTGCGCGGACGAAGGATCACGAACCATGACACGCATCGCGTACGAGGTCGTCGAGCACGACGGCGGCTGGACCTACAAGGTCGGCGACGTCTTCACCGAAACCTACCGCACGCATGAGGACGCGACAGCGGCGGCGAAGGCGGCGGCAGCCGAGCACGCGCTGAGTGGCACCACCGAAGTCATCAGCTTCGAGGACGCCGACGGCACGTGGCACGAGGAAACCGCCGACGGCAACGACCGGCCCGAAGTCGAGGTCAAGGACGTCAACGGCTGACCGGCGGATGCCGCGACCGCATAAGCCGGTGCGTCAGCAGACGCTCGATATCGCCGGTTTCAGGGCGGTCAAATACGGCGCGCCCTGGGGTCCGGGCGACATTTATTACCAGTTGATGGAAATGACGTGGCCGGTGTTCGTCGCGGTCGCGGCGGCGTTCTTCCTCGCGGTCAATCTCGGGTTCGGCATCGTCTACGCCAGCCTGCCCGGCGCGATCGGCAACGCGGCCCCGGGATCGCTGGCCGATGGGTTCTACTTCTCGGTCGAAACGCTCGCGACGGTCGGCTACGGCGAAATGGCCCCGGCGACCAACGTCGGCCATGCGGTTGCGGTCGTCGAAATCCTGACGGGCATGTTTCTGACCGCGACGATCACCGGCCTGATCTTCGCCCGCTTCGCCCGCCCGCGCGACGGGCTGATGTTCAGCAATGCGATGGTGATCGCGCAGGTTGGCGAGCGACGATTGGCGATGCTGCGGCTGGCCGGAACCCGCGCCCGCCCGATCGCCGCCGCGAGCGCGCAGCTTCAAGTGCTCGAAACGATCAAGTTGCCGAACGGGAAGCAGTATCGCCGGTATACCGACCTGCCGCTGATCAACCCGCGCAACGCGATGATGGCGCTGGCGTGGACGCTGGTGCATGTCATCGACGACGCCAGTCCGCTCAAGCCGCTGCTCGACGACGCGCAGGCCGACCTGCGGCTGTTGGTAACGGTGAGCGGACTCGACACGCTGCTGAGCAACCAGACCTTTGGCGCGCGCACCTATGGCCGCGACGACCTGCGCCTCGACCATGAATTCGTCGATATCTTCGACAATCGCGACGATGGCATCCTCCATCTCGACCTCACCCGGCTGCACGAGACCGAGCCGTCCGCGGCGATAGCGTCGCGCCCCGCCTGAAACTTTAGCGCGTCCGGCTGGTTTGACCGGCTCCACCCGCGCGCGAGAGCAATTATGATCGATGGAAGCGAGACCGGCGGCCTCAACCGCCGGGCGTTCCTGACGACCGGCACGATCGTGGCGGCGGCGGTGCCGCTGGCGGCGCACGCGAAACCCGGAGAGCGAAAGATGGAGCAGGCGACGGCGGCGATGGCCGAAAGCGGGGTGCCGATCACCCTGCGGATCAACGGTGGCGATCACCGCCTGACGATCGATCCGCGGACGACGCTGCTCGACACGCTGCGTGAGCGGCTGGGGCTGACGGGGGCGAAGAAGGGCTGCGACCAGGGGCAGTGCGGCGCGTGCACCGTCCACCTCGATGGGCGCGCGACGCTATCATGCCTTACGCTCGCGGTTGCCGCGCAGGGCAAGGCGGTGACGACGATCGAGGGGTTGGCGGCGGTCGACGGCACGCTTCACCCGATGCAGGCGGCGTTCGTCGACAACGACGCGTTCCAGTGCGGCTATTGCACGCCGGGGCAGATCATGTCGGCAGTCGCGGTCGTCCACGACGGCCACGCGACCAATGCCAATCAGATCCGGGAGGCGATGTCAGGCAATTTGTGCCGCTGCGCCGCGTACCCGAACATCGTCGCGGCGATCGTGCAAGCCGCGCCGCAAATGAAAAGAGGCTGAGCCGATGCGCCCGTTCACCTACGCGATCGCCGCCGACGCCGCCGCCGCGGTCCGCGCCGCGACCGTCCCGGCCGACGCGCACGTCCGAGCCCCGGTCCAGTTGATGGGCGGGGGGACGACGTTGCTCGACCTGATGAAGCTCGACGTGATGCGCCCCGACACCGTCGTCGACATCACCCCGCTGGCGACCGGACGCACCGGCAACATCGAAGTGTCGGCGACGGAGCTGCGCCTCGGCGCGCTGGTCCGGATGAGCGACGCGGCCGAGGATGCGGCGGTCGTCCGCGACTATCCGGTGATCGCCCAGTCGCTCGGCCTCGCCGCGAGCCAGCAGCTGCGCAACATGGCGCGGCTCGGCGGCAACACGCTGCAACGGACCAGATGCAACTATTTCCGCGATACGAGCTATGACCAGTGCAACAAGCGTAACCCCGGCTCGGGCTGCGCCGCGATCGATGGCTTCAACCGGCTGCACGCGATCCTGGGGACGAGCGACCACTGCATCGCGAGCTATCCCGGCGATTTCGCGCAGGCACTTATTGCGCTCGACGCGACGGTCGAGGTGCTTGGGCACAGCGGCGCGCGGTCGATCCGCTTCGCCGACCTTCACCGCCTGCCGGGGGCGACCCCGCACGTCGAGACCAGCCTCGCGCCCGGCGAGCTGATCACCGCCTACGTCGTCCCCGCCGGGCCGTGGACGCGGCGGTCGGTCTACACCAAGGTCCGCGACCGCGAGAGCTATGCCTTCGCGCTCGCCAGTGCGGCGGTCGCGCTCGACATGGACGGGATCACCGTCCGGTCGGCGCGGATCGCGCTCGGCGGCGTCGCGACGGTGCCGTGGCGGGCGCGGGAGGCCGAAGCGCTGCTGACCGGCAAGCCGCTCGACGAGACCAGCGCGAACAAGGCCGCCGACGCCGCCTTCGCGGGGGCGAAAACCCACGAACACAATGCCTATAAGGTCCCGCTCGGCAAGGCGACGCTCGTCCGCGCATTGCTGGCGGCGCAGGCGATGGAGCTTTGACGATGGCCGATTACACCGCTCCCGTGCCGGTCCCGGGCACGAACATGGGCAAGGCCGACGCGCGCATCGAAGGCCGCGCCAAGGTCACCGGCGCGACGCAATACGCGTCGGACTTCCCGGTGACCAACCCGGCGTATGCGTACCTCGTCACCGCCGCGATCGCGCGCGGCACGATCCGCGGCTTCGACCTCGCGGCGGCGAAGGCGATGCCCGGCGTGATCGAGATCGTCACCCACGACAACGCGCCCAAGCGCGCCGACGCCGGCTTCTTCGCCAAGGGCGGATACGTCACGACGGCGTTCGATCCGCTCGGGTCGAACGAGGTCAAGTTCGCCGGGCAGATCATCGGTGTCGTCGTCGCCGAGACGTATGAGATCGCTCGCGACGCCGCGCACCGGATCGTCGTCGACTATGCCGCCGCCCCGCCGTCGGCGAGCCTCGACAGCCATGGCGCCGAGACGGTCGACGCCGCCGCGGCGACATTTGGCTGGAAGGACAAGGTCGCGGGCGATTTCACCAAGGCGTGGGACGCCGCCGCGGTCAAGGTCGAGGCGGGCTATTCGACCCCGGCGCAGCACCACAACCCGATCGAACTGTTCACCACGACTGCGGTCTGGCACGGCGACGAGCTGACGATCTACGAGCCGAGCCAGTTCGTGTACGGCCTCAAGCACGGCGTGGCGAAGCAACTCGGCATCGACCCGGCGACGGTCACCGTCGTCAACCCGTTCGTCGGCGGCGCTTTCGGGTCGAAGGGGATCATGACCCCGCGAACCGCGATCGTCGCCGCGCTGGCAAAGTCGCTCCGCCGCCCGGTCAAGCTCGTGCCGACGCGGACGCAGGGGTTCACCGTGTCGACCTTCCGCGCCGAGACGCGCCATCAGGTCAAACTCGGCGCGGACAAGGCGGGCAAGCTGACCGCGCTGAGCCACGACGGCTGGGAAGTGACCAGCCGGACCGACGACTATAAGGTCGGCGGGACCGAGGCTACGACGCAGATGTACGCGATTCCAAATGTCGCGTCGAAGGTGCGGATCGTCCGCGCCGACCGCCAGACCCCGGGGTTCATGCGCTCGCCGCCCGAGGTGCCGTACATGTTCGCGCTCGAATGCGCGATCGACGAGATGGCGGAAAAGTGTGGGATCGATCCGGTCGAGTTTCGCCGCATCAACGATACGCAGGTCAGCCCGGTCAGCGGCGACGCGTTCACCTCGCGGCACCTCGTCGAATGCTTCGCCGCGGCGAGCGCGGCGTTTGGTTGGGCGAGGCGCAATCCCAAGGTCAGGTCGATGCGCGACGGCGACTGGCTCGTCGGCTACGGCTGCGCGTCGACCTGCTACCCGGCGCATTCGATGCCCGCGACGGCGCGCGTCCGCCTGTCGCCCGACGGCCACGCGCGCGTCCAGATCGCCGCGCACGACGTCGGCACCGGCGCGACGACGATCATGGGGCAGATCGTCGCGGCGGCCTTCGATATCCCATTGGCGCAGGTGACGGTCGAGATGGGCGACACCCGCCTGCCCCCCGGCCCGGTCGCGGGCGGATCGGTGACGACCGCGAGCGCCGGATCGGCGGTCCAGGCGGCGTGCGACAAGGTCATCGCCCGATTCGGCAACCGGCTGCCGACGGGCAAGGCGCTCGCCGCAGCGTTCGCCAAGCTCAACACCGGCGTCGTCGAGGAATATGCCGAATGGTCGTCGGCGAAGTCGGGTGGCAGCGTCGCGAGGCTGTATCAGGGCAAGATGGGCGGTGGCGGCGGCGCAAAGCCGATCCTCGCCTATGCCTATGGGGCCGAGTTCGTCGAGGTCCATGTCCATGCGCGAACACGGGAAATTCGCGTGCCGCGGATCACCGGGGCGTTCGCCGCCGGGCGGATCATGAACCCGCGCACCGCGCGGTCGCAGCTGATGGGCGGGCTGATCTGGGGGGTGTCGTCGGCGCTTCACGAGGCGACCGAGATCGACCAGAAGCGCGCCCGTTACGTCAACAACAACATCGCCGAGTATCTGGTCCCGGTGAACGCCGACATCCGGTCGGTCGAGGTGATCCTTGTCCCCGAGGTCGACGACCAGGTGCCGATGGGCGCGAAGGGGCTGGGCGAGCTCGGCAACGTCGGGACCAATGCAGCGGTGGCGAACGCGGTCTATCATGCGACCGGGCAGCGCATCCGCGATCTGCCGATCACGATCGACAAGCTGATCGTCTGACGCGGTCGTCGGGGGATTGCGTTTTCGCCGGTCGTATGCCGTTGCTGCGGCGCACAACGGATGATCAATGAATGAGTGATGCCGACCCCCGGCCGATCGAGCCCGAGCCCGTGATCGTCGCGCGGCCGCTTCGGCGCTGGCTGAGCGCGGTCGTCGTCGTGCTCGCGATCGGCTTCGGCGTCCTCGTCGCCTGGTATCTCGCGACCAACGCGAAGGCCCCCGGCGGCGGACCGCCGGGCGCGACGGGCGCACCCGGGTCAGGCGCGGCGAGCGGCGGACGCGCGGTGCGCGGCGGTCGCGGCGGCAGCGGCGGCGGCGCGGCGGCGGTCGGGACGGCGAAGGCGGCCAGTACCGACGTGC
>JBBSFF010000051.1:0-10000 GCA_038238995.1 Sphingomonadales bacterium | reverse complement strand
GTTCAAGCTGACCGGCGGGTTCCGCTACACCGACGAGAGCAAGGCGCTCGGTGTCGCCGACAATCGCGCAGGCTGCCTCGCGTGCCTGACCACTGCCAACTTGACGAGCGGCGGCATCCCGACGCGCCAGTCGGCTAAGCTGTGGACCCCGCGCGTCGCCGCGAGCTACCAGCTGCCGGGTGCGCTGGTCTTCGTCAGCGCGACGCGGGGCTTTACCAGCGGGGGGTGGAACACCCAGGCGATCCGCCCGAGCGACCTGCGGCCGTTCGACGCCGCGCGCAATTGGACGTACGAAGGCGGGGTCAAGACCAACGTCTTCGACGAGCGGCTTAAGGTCGGCGTGACGGGGTTCTACATCGACGCGACCGGCGTTGCCGTCCCTGCCGCCGGAGTCGATCCAGCGTCGGGCGCGCTCGCGTTCACGACCGCGACGGCGGGAATGCGCAGCTATGGCGGCGAGGTCGAAGCGACCGTGGCGCCGCTCAAGGGCCTCAATCTGTTCGCCAACCTCGGCTACCAGCACGCGCGCTACCACGTCAGCGGATCAATCGCACCCGACCGGTTCGGCACCAAGGCGGTCGCGCAGCAGCAGGCCGATTGCCGCGCTCAACTCGCCGCGAAGAAGGTTCCCGGCGCGCCGTCTGTCGACAATGCGGTCGACTGCGGCAGCGGCCTCATCGCAGCGGACGGGTCGCTCGCGCATCCGGTCTACACCCCCGACTATAGCGCGGCAGTCGGCGGCACGTTCAACTATGCTATCCCCGCCGCGGGAATCATTCTGCAGCCGGGGGGAAGCGTCGTCTACCGGTCGAGCTTCGAAACCGGCGCAGCGAACGCGTCGCTATATCCCGGCGGCGTCGTGGGGAGCAGCGGAATCACCTACCCGGCAAACTTGTCGGGGGGAACGCTGATCGGGGGCTCGCGCGCAAAGTCGTATGTCGTCGCCAACGCCGCGCTGGCGATGAAGACTGACGATAACAACTGGGTTCTGAGCATCGAGTGCAACAATTGTCTCGACCGCACTTATGTCGCATCGAGCCTTGGCACGGTGACCTATCTCGCGCCGCCGCGAACGTGGCTGGTCCACGCGAAGCGTACGTTTTGACGGTCATAAAAACGTCGCTCGGGGCAATTGCGCGTGAAAACAAAACGACTAAGGTTCCGTGACGGAACAACGCTGATCATGGCCGGTTGCATAGTGCCCAAAGGGCAGGGGAGAGTAGACTAATGGCAACGACACCCAAGACCGCGAAAGCAACGGCCGCAAAGACACCGGCGGCCAAGGCTCCGGCGAAGGCCCCCGCGGCAAAGGCTCCCGCCGTCAAGAAGGCGAAGGCCCCGGTCGACCCTAACGCGCCGAAAAAGGTCGACGCGCTGCAGAAGCCGCTCCAGCCGTCGCCCGAACTCGCCGAGATCGTCGGCAAGGACGTCCTGCCGCGCGGCCAGGTCGTCAGCAAGGTGTGGGAATATATCCGCAAGCACAATTTGCAGAATCCCGCCGACAAGCGCGAGATTCTCGCCGACGCCAAGCTCAAGAAGGTGTTTGGTCGCGACAAGTGCACGATGTTCGAGATGAACAAGTACCTCGCGCTACATTTGAAGTAAGACGAAGGACGACCAGCGATCAGCGAGAAAGGCCTTCGCGCTTTTTGCCTGATCGCTGGTCGTCAGCCAGTCGGCCGGCGGGTCGCGTCCCCGCGAACCCGATCGGCGGCGCGGCTTTGTCGCGATGGAGTCCTCATTCAAGCCGTCCGTGTTCCGAGCGCGAGCCCATGAATCGGAGAGCAGTCTGGCAGCACGACATAGCGCGCAGCACCGGTTCGCCGCACGGCAATGCGCAGCTCAGCGACCGCCGCGCACGGACGGTACACCCAGACAAAGTCCCATTCTTCGGCGAATTCGAGCACGCGGCGGTCGGCGAAATGTGCCGTCGGCTGCCCAGTCTGCGTGGCATACGCGACGAGCAATCGGCCCGCGCGTCTCTCGGCTTCGGTCTGATCTATCCCGGGTGTCCGACCCCGCCACAGCATTCCTGCGACAGCGAACACCGCTAGCGCCAGCAAGAAACGGGCGATCGTTCCTCGGCTCATCGCGGTGAAGGATCGAAAATCTTGAATTTAGCCACAGTGCCACGTTTGCCGACGCCGGACCTCGGCGAACAGCGCTTCATTGCCGCGCCCCGCCTACGCGCCGATCCGCGCGTCGATCGCGTCCCAGATCAGCCCCGGCGTGTCGGTGCCGTTGAAGCGGTCGATTGCGACGATCCCGGTCGGCGAGGTGACGTTGATTTCGGTAAGATACCCTGCGATGACGTCGATGCCGACGAAGATCAGCCCGCGGCGTTTCAATTCCGGTCCTATGCGCGCGCAAATTTCCCGCTCGCGCGGCGTCAGCGCGGTGGCGAAAGCCGCACCGCCGGCAGCAAGGTTCGACCGGATTTCGCCCGCCTTGGGCAGCCGGTTGATCGCACCGGTGGCGACGCCGTCGACGAGCACGATACGTTTGTCGCCCGCCGAGACGTCGGGGAGGAACTTCTGGACCATGAACGGCTCGCGCCAAACGTGGCTGAACAGCTCGACCAGCGCGGGCAGGTTGGCGTCGCCGACACCGACGTGGAACACCGCCGTGCCCGCGTTGCCATACAGCGGCTTGACGACGACAGCACCATGCTGGTCGCGGAACGCAGACGCCTCGTCCAATCGCCGCGTCACCATCGTCGGCGGCATCAGGTCGGGATAGCCGAGCACGAACAGTTTCTCGGGCGCGTTGCGCACCTCGGCGGGATCGTTGACGACGAGCGTCTCGCCGTGGACGCGCTCGAGCAAGTGCGTCGCGGTGATGTACGCCATGTCGAACGGCGGGTCCTGCCGCATCAGGACGACGTCGGTATCGCGCCCGAGGTCGAGCGTCGTGACGTCGCCGGTCCAGCGAAAATGCGCGCCCGGCGTCGGCTCGACGGTCAACGGGCGCGCACGCGCCCGGACCCGGCCGCCAACATAGGTCAGGTCGGTGCTCAGATAATGCCACAGCAAATACCCGCGCGACTGGCCTGCGAGCATCAGCGCGAAGGTCGAATCGCCGCCGATATTGACGGCCTCGATCGGGTCCATCTGGACGGCGACGTTCAACGGCATGGCGCGGCTCCTGCTTCGCGCGCTCTCCGTAGACCCTAGCTCGTGCTGCGCGCCAGTGCTTCGAGCGCGGCGCGAATACGCCCCCGGACCGACCCGTCGCGAGTCGTTTCGAGCATCGCGCCGAGCGACGCCCGCGCCGCCGGGAGCGCGCCAGTCAGCTGTTCAAGCCGGGCGCGTTCCCACCACAGCCCGGTGAAGCCCGGCGCGATCAGCGTCATGCGCTCGTGCAGCGTCAGTGCGCGTGCGACATCACCCGACCGCCGCGCCCGCGTCGCCTGGTTCGACAGCAGCCGGACGAGCGTCGCGCGGTTACTCAAGGCGGTCAGGTGATCGGCCTCAAGCGTCGCCGCCCCCCCGAGCACCCGGGTCAGCACCGCACTCAACCCCGTCGTGCCGAGCAGTCGACCGGCGTCGAACGGATCGACGAGCTGCGCTACCGGCTCGTGCCCGATGCGGACGAGGACGTGCCCCGGCAGCCCGAGTGGGTCGGCCGCCCACCCGACGCGGCGCGCGAGCGACACGTAGAGGATCGACAGCGTCACCGGCAGGCCGAGTTTGCGGTCGAGCATCTCGAGCAGGTCGGCGTTGCTTGGGTTGTCATAGTCATGCGAATCGCCGGTCATCTCCTCGGCGTGGGCGATCAGTTCGGTCAGTGCCCGTGCGCGGCTGCGCGGGGTCGTCAGCCCCGCCGATTCGCGCTGGAGGCGGAGCGCCATCCCCGTCAGCCGGGCGCGCGCGGTGTCGAGCGCGGCTTCGGGATGGTCGGCGGCGGCGAGCAGCAGCGCCGCGTCGGCGAGATCGATCGCGGCGTCGTCGACCAGACCCAGCCGGGCCAGCTCGCTCGTTCGCAGCATCACGTCGCTCGCGCTTGCCATCGTCTCAGTCCCTCCGCGTCACCCTGATCGTCGTTCCCCAAGTCGTGACAGATTGAAGCGACAATCGCGGCTTGTCGAGTGGCCTAAACGGCCTTCAATTCGAGCGCCCGCGCATAGACCGCCTTGCGTGGCATCCCGAGCATCACGCTGACCTTGGCGACGGCGGCGCTCAGCGGGCTTGCTGCCATCGCCGCGACCAGCGCAGCGTCGAGATCGGCGGGCGTCGGCACCGCCGCGTCGCCCGGCGGGCCGACGACGATCACCACCTCGCCGCGCGGCGGCGTCTCGGCATAGCGCGCCGCGAGGCCCGACAGGCTGCCGTCGACGGTCTCCTCGAACTTCTTACTGATCTCGCGCGCTACCGCGGCGGGGCGATCGCCGAGCCGGTCGTGGAGCAGCGCGAGCGTCGCCCCGGTGCGCGGCCCCGATTCGTAGAACACCAATGTGGCGCGGACTGTGCCGATCTCGTCGATCGCCGCCGCCTTCGCCCCTGTCTTGGCTGGCAGGAAGCCGGCGAACAGAAATCGGTCGGTCGGCAGCCCGGCGACGGTGAGCGCGGCGATGGCGGCGCATGGGCCGGGGATCGTGACGATCGCAATTCCCGCGGCACGTGCGTCGCGGACGAGCTTGTAGCCGGGGTCGGAGATCAACGGGGTCCCCGCGTCGGACGCTAACGCGATCGGTTCGCGATACAGACGGTCGATAAGCAACGGACGAACCGCGTCGGCGTTATGGTCATGATACGCCTGCATCGGCACCTTCACGCCGATATGGGCGAGTAGCTTAGCGGTGACGCGGGTGTCCTCGGCGGCGATCAGCGTGACCCCGGCCAATATGCGGGCGGCACGCGGCGACAGGTCGCCGAGATTGCCGATCGGCGTCGCGACGATGTAGAGGCCGGGCGACAAGGCCGGGATCGCGGCTGAGGGAGGTTCCATTTGCGTACTCTGGACGGGCACCGGGCACGGCGGCAACCGATAGTGCGGATCGCAAGCGTCGGCCTCGCCGTCGTCGCGGTAGCGTGCGCCGCCCCGAAAACGCGGACGGGCTTGCAGGTCGTGCCGCCGCCGGTCGCCACACCCTCTGCGGCGACCGGCGCGCCGGTGGTGCCCGTAGCCACGTTGCGCAACAAGGTCGCGTTGCTCGTGCCAATGACAGGAGCCAACGCCGCCGTCGGCCAGTCGATCGCCAACGCGGCGACGATGGCGCTGCTCGACCTCGGCGACACTAGAATCAATCTGCAGGTCTATGACACGGCGAGCGAAGGCGCGGCGGCGGCGGCGGCGAAGGCGGTCGGCAACGGTGCTAAGCTGTTCCTCGGCCCGCTCCTCGCGCCCGACGTCCGCGCGGTGCAGGGGGTAGCGGCGGCGAACGGCGTGCCGGTGCTCACCTTTTCGAATGACGCCGCGCTCGCCGGGGGCGGGACCTTTGTCATGGGGTTCCAGCCGGGCCAGTCGATCGCGCGCGTCGTCGCCTACGCGAAATCGCGCGGTGTCGAGCGCTTTGCCGCGTTGGTCCCGTCGGGGGTCTACGGCCAGCGCGCGGCGACCGCGTTCCTGCGTGCGGTCGAGGCCGCGGGCGGCAAGGCGGTCGCGGTGACGAGCTATGCGCGGACCTCGGCGGGATTGCTTCAGGCGGCGCGCAAGCTGACCAACTACGACGCGCGCCATGCTGCTGCCGCCAAAACCGCCGCGCTCCGTCCCGATGGAACGATAGCATCGGTCAGTCACAATCTCGCGCCTATCGGATTCGACGCGTTGCTGATCGCTGATTCGGGGTCGATCGCCGCCGCCGTCGCCCCCGCGCTTGTCCAGTTTGGCGCAACCCCGGTGCTGATCATGGGCACCGAATTGTGGAACAGCGAACCAGCCATCGCGCGGGCTCCGGCGCTGAACGGCGCGGTTTTCGCCGCTGTCCCCGACGAACGCTTCCACCAGTTGGCGACGCGGTACCGCGAGAAGTTCGGCGGCGCGCCGTCGCGGCTCGCGAGCTTCGGCTACGATGCGGTGCTGCTCGTCAACGGCGTCGCGGGGAGCGGCTGGGCACCCGGAACGCCGTTCCCGCGCGCGGGACTGTCGGCGGCGGGCGGCTTCACCGGCATCGACGGGGTGTTCCGCTTCGCGGGATCGGGCATCGCCGAACGCGGACTCGAGGTCGAGCAGGTCGGGCCGAAGGGTTTTGCCGTCGTCGCGCCCGCACCGAAGGCGCTCAACTAGGCGAGTTCGGCGAGGACGGTATTGACGAGCGGGCGACCCTTCGGGGTCAGCCGGACGCCACGCGAGTCCGATTCGACGAAGCCGAGGTCGACCAGCCGGTCGAGTCGCAGGCGGTCGAGCGTCGCGTCGAGGATAGTGCCGGTCCGCCGCGCAAAAACACTCGCGTCGATCCCGTCCGCAAGTCGCAGTCCCATCAGCAGCGCTTCGCGCGCGCGCGTCTCGGTCGACAACGGCTCGGTCGTGACGATGCCGTGCCCGTTCGCCGCGACGGCGGCGATCCAGTTTTCGGGCTTGCGGTGGCGCATCGTCGCCTCACCCGCCCGCCGTCCGTGCGCGCCGGGGCCGACGCCGACATAATCGGCATAGGTCCAGTAGGCGAGGTTGTGGCGGCTCGCGGCACCCGGCCGCGCGTGGTTCGACACTTCGTACGCCGCGATGCCCGCCGCCGCCGTCATCGCACCCGTCACCTCGAAGAGGTCGGCGGAGACATCCTCCCCCGGCAGGACCAATTCGCCCTTCGCATGGAGCGTCGCGTAGCGTGTCCCCGGCTCGATCGTCAGGCCGTAGAGCGACAGATGTTCGGTGCCGAAGCCGAGCGCGCGGGTCAGCTCGGCCGCCCACGCGGCGACGGTCTGCCCGGGACGGTCGTAGATCAGGTCGAAGCTGACGCGCGGGAAATGCGCCTGCGCGACGTCGAGCGCCGCCATCCCCTGCGCGAGGTCGTGCGGGCGACCGAGCGCGCGCAAGGCCGCGTCGTCGAGCGCCTGCAGCCCGAGGCTGACGCGGTTGACCCCGGCGGCGGCGAACCCGGCGAAGCGCGCCGCCTCGACGCTCGATGGATTGGCTTCGAGCGTGATCTCGCAATCGGGGTCGAGCAGCCAGTGGGCGGCGACGGCGGCAATGATCCGCGCGACGGTCGCGGGGGCCATCAGCGACGGCGTCCCGCCGCCGAAGAAGATGCTGCCGACCGTCCGCCCCGGCGTGAGCGTCGCTTCATGCGCGAGGTCCGCGATCAGCGCATCGGCCCACGCCGCTTCGTCGATCGTCGCACGGACATGGCTGTTGAAGTCGCAATACGGGCATTTCGACACGCAGAACGGCCAGTGGACATAGACCGCGAGCAGGTCGGTCGCGATCAGAAGCACGCCGCGACGAGCTGGGCGAAGGCCTTGGCGCGGTGGCTCATCACGTGTTTCGTGTCGTACGGGATTTCGCCGAAGGTCGCGGTCATGCCGTCGGCGACGAACATCGCGTCGTAGCCGAAGCCGAGGGTGCCGCGCGGCGGCCAGACGAGCGAGCCGTGGCAGCAGCCCTCATACGTCTCGAAATGCCCGTCGGGCCATGCGAGCGTCAGCGCGCAGACGAATTGCGCGCCCGCCGGGCCGCCCGCCATTTCGTCGTCGACGCGCGCCATCGCGGCCGCGAAGTCCTTGCCCGGACCTGCCCAGCGCGCCGAATAAATGCCCGGCGCGCCGCCCAGCGCGTCGACGCACAGCCCCGAATCGTCGGCGAGCGCGGGCAGTCCGCTCGCGGTCGCCGCCGCGATCGCCTTCAGTTCGGCGTTGGCGGCGAAGGTCAGCCCGGTCTCCTCGGGCTCGGGCAGGCCGAGGTCCCCCGCCGCGACGACATCCATCCCGAACGGCCCGAGCAGCGCCGCGATCTCGCGGACCTTGCCCGGATTATGCGTCGCCAGCACCAGGCGGCCCGGCTCCAACCGCCGCCCGATCACCTGCTGCCCGCCGGGCACGCGTCAGCGTCCCGTCGCGACCAGCTGCGCGGCGAAGATCTCGGCGCAGCCGATGCGGGCGAGACGGAGCATGCGGAGCAGTCCTTCCTCGTCGTACGTCGCGCCCTCGGCGGTCGCCTGGACCTCGACGAGGCCCCCGGTCGAGGTCAGGACGAAATTGCCGTCGGTCCCGGCCGACGAATCCTCGATATAGTCGAGGTCGAGGACGACATTGCCATCGTGGACGCCGCAGCTGACCGCAGCGACCTGCGTCGGCAGCGGGTCGAGCGTCAGGCTGTTTTTTTTCATGACCCCGTCGATGGCGAGGCGCAGCGCGACCCACGCGCCGGAAATCGACGCGGTCCGCGTCCCGCCGTCGGCCTGGAGGACGTCGCAGTCGAGCGTGATCTGGCGCTCGCCGAGCAGCTTGAGGTCGGTCACCGCGCGCAGGCTGCGCCCGATCAGCCGCTGGATTTCCTGCGTCCGCCCCGATTGCTTGCCCTTCGCCGCTTCGCGCTGCCCACGCGTATGCGTCGCGCGCGGCAGCATGCCGTATTCGGCAGTAACCCAGCCCTCGCCCTTGCCGCGCAGCCACGGCGGCAGGCGCTCCTCGACGCTGGCGGTGACGAGGACGTGGGTGTCGCCGAACTTGACGAGGCACGACCCCTCGGCATGGGCGTTGAAGCCGGGGATCAGTTCGACGCGGCGCATCGCGTCGGGGGCGCGGCCGGAGGGGCGCATGGCAAGTCCTTATGTCGTTGATCGCCGCGTCTACCCGCTCGCGCGGTTGAGCGGAACCCCGTGCGGCCCTACATATACGGCGATGCAGTCGCCGCCGATCACCGAGCTGAACGACCGCGCGCGCGAGGTGTTTCGCCAGATCGTCGAGTCGTACATCGAACACGGCAGCCCGGTCGGCTCGCGGACGTTGTCGAAGCTGACGCTGCTCGGCCTGTCGCCGGCGTCGATCCGCAACGTCATGCAGGATCTCGAGGAGCTCGGCCTGCTCGCCTCGCCGCACAGCTCGGCGGGGCGGCTGCCGACCGAGCTCGGGCTGCGGCTGTTCGTCGACGGCATGATGCAGACGAGCGCGCCGACCGAGGCCGAACGCGGCGCGATCGAAACCCAGGTCGCCGGGACCGCGTCGATGGAGGATATCCTCGGGCGCACGACCGCCGTCCTGTCGGGGCTGAGCGCGTGCGCCGGGATCGTCCTCGTCCCCCGCCACGAAATGGTTGTGCGCCAGGTCAGCTTCGTCCCGTTGTCGCCGGTTCGCGCACTCGCGATCCTCGTCGGGGCGGACGGATCGGTCGAAAACCGGGTGATCGACCTGCCGCCCGGCCTGCCGCCGACCGCGCTGATCGAGGCTGCGAACTACATCAACGCGCGGCTCCACGGGCTGACGCTCGCCGAGGCCGCCGTGCGCCTGCGCCGCGAGATCGACGACGACCGCGCGCAGCTCGACGGGCTGACGCGGACGCTGGTCGAGGCGGGGCTCGCGAGTTGGTCGTCCGACGGCGCGGCGCGCCCGGTGCTGATCGTCCGCGGCAGCGCGCACCTGGTCGCGGGCGATGCGTCCGACCTCGACCGGGTCCGGCTGCTGCTCGACGATCTCGAAGGCAAGGAGGAACTCGTCCGCCTGCTCGATTCGGCGAGCGGCGGCGAGGCGTGCAAGATTTTCATCGGGGCGGAGAACAAGCTGTTCTCGCTGTCGGGGTCGAGCGTTATCGCCGCGCCGTACCGGTCGGGGGCGGGTCGCGTCGTCGGCGTCGTCGGCGTGATCGGCCCGACCCGCTTGAATTACGCGCGGGTCGTACCGATGGTGGATTACACCGCAAAAGCATTGAGCAGGTTGATCGCATGACTGAAGACACCGAGACCTTTCCCGACACCGGCGCCAGCGAGGCCGAGACGGGTGCCCCCAGCCTCGAGGATGTTGTCCGCGAACGCGACGAGGAGATCGCCAGCCTCAAGGACCGGCTGCTGCGCGCCGCCGCCGAGACCGAGAACGTCCGCCGCCGCCTCGAGCGCGAGAAGGTCGACGCGTCG
>JBBSFF010000050.1:0-10031 GCA_038238995.1 Sphingomonadales bacterium | reverse complement strand
CTTATTTATTCGCGGCGAACTCGTTTGCGATGCTCAACCTGTTATGGGCGACGCCGCTCAATTTTCTCCAATCGTACGTCTTCTTCGCCGCGCTCGGAACGTTGTGCCTGGTCACCAGCTTGGCGCGTGTCAACGCGGTTGCACACCGTCCATTCCAGCGCGAGCGAACCGCAGGAGCGTCGTCGTGAACAAGATGGTCGAGGCGTTCTCGGCGACCGCACTGCCCTTGTGCGTCGACCTCGACGGGACCCTGATCACCACCGATTCGCTGCACGAGGCGTTCGCCGTTGCGGTCACCGACCCCAAGGCATTGTTCGGCGCGGCGCAGCGGCTGCTCCATGGCAAGGCGGCATTCAAGCAGGCGATCTACGCCAAGGCCGAATTAGCGGCACCCTTATTGCCGTACAACGCCGACTTCCTCGCCTATTTGCGGGCGCAGCATGCCGCCGGGCGCCGGATGATCCTCGTGACCGCCGCCGACGCGCGCATCGCCGACGCCGTCGCATCGCACCTCGGGCTGTTCGACGAGGTGCTCAGCTCCGACGGCACCCGCAACCTTCGTGGCCGGACCAAGGCCGACGTGCTTGTCGAGCGCTTCGGCGAACGGGGGTTTGCCTATGCCGGCAACGACCACAGCGACCTGCACGTCTGGCAGCGCGCCGGCGCAGCGGTGCTCGTCGGGGTCCCAGCGGCAGTGGTCGCGAAAACGCGGTCGCTCGTTCCGATCGAGGCGGAGTTCACCCGGCCCCCCTTACGGCTCCGGCCTGTTCTCCGCGCAATGCGCCCGCACCAATGGGCGAAAAACGTCCTCGTATTCCTGCCGATCGTCGTGTCGACCGGGCTTCTCGACGTTCGCGCCTGGGCTGCGACCGTAGTGTTGTTCGTCAGTTTCTGCTGCGCGGCATCGTCGATCTATCTGTTCAACGACCTGACCGATCTCAACGCCGATCGCAGCCATCCGCGCAAGCGGACCCGGCCGATCGCGCAGGGGCTGCTTTCGGTCAAGGTGGCGATGCTGCTTTCGCTCGCGCTCGCGGCGATCGCGCTGATACTGGCGGCACCAATCGGTGGTGTCCTGATCGTCCTCGCTTATGCGGTGCTGTCGACGTCGTATTCGTTCGTGCTCAAGGAAAAGGCGCTCGTCGACGTGTTTATCCTCGCTGGCCTGTACACGACGCGCGTTGTCGCCGGCGGGATCATCAGCGGCCATCAGGCTACCGAATGGCTGATCGGGTTTTCGATCTTCGCCTTCCTCAGCCTCGCGCTGGCGAAGCGCGTCGCCGAGTTGGTCGGCACGCGCGCGCGCGCATCGGGGCAGAAGCTCGCTCGCCGCGCCTACAGCGATCAGGACATTCCGATCCTCCAGCTGTTTGGCGTCGCGTCGGGCGTGGTCGCGGCGGTCGTGCTTGCGCTTTACCTGCAAAGCCTCGCAGCGCACAGTCTGTATGCCCATCCGGGCTATTTGATGATTGTAGTTGTCGTCGTCCTGTTCTGGTTCTGTCGCGTCTGGCTGCAGACCGCGCGCGGCGAGATGCACGACGATCCGCTTGTCTGGGCGATCAAGGACCGCGCCTCGATTGTGCTCGGTGTGGTCGTCGCCGTGGCGATGACCGCTGCCGTTCGCTGATCCGGTCGCGGCGAGACGGATCGTGATGCGCTGGCCAAGCCGTTCGCTTCTCGCGATTCTGGCGACGTCGGTGCTGACCGCGATCCTCGTTTCGTGCCTGCCCGAGAATGTCTACTCTCGCTTCCAGCAGCTCGACAACACCGAATATCGCAACCTCCGCTGGATCTACGAACGGACGCATTTCGACGCCAAGAAGATCGACATCGCCATTCTCGGATCATCGCGGATAGCGACCGGAGTCGATCCCCGGCTGCTCGAGGCGTCGCTGGAGAAGATTGAGCCGGGTCTCATTGTCGAGAACTTTGGGATCCCGTTCAGCGGTCGCAACCTCGATCTCGAGATCGTGCGGGAGTTGCTGACGACGAAGGAACCGCGTTTGCTGATCATCGGCGTGCCGGAACGTCCGTCGAGCCACACGCATGTAACCTACAAGTACATCGCCCCATCGACCGACGTCGTCGCTTCGATCGGGTACGGCAATATCGATTATTTCTCCGACCTATTTTACCTTCCGTATCGGCATCTTAAATCGATCTTCTCGCGCGTCTCTCGGTCCGCGGCGGAAACCGTCAAGGAAGGCTATGAAGACCCGGTCGCACATATCGACGCCAGCTTCACCCGTGAGCCGGGCGGTCGTTGGCTCGTCAGTTATCCGCAACGACGGCTGGCCGAGCTCGAAGTCGGGGCAAAGCGTGCGCTCGCTTTAAGCGGGACCCCGCCGTTGTCGAAGACGCCGTGGATCGCCAATCTGGGCGCGGAACGGCGCAACATCCTCGCGATCACCAAGCTCGCCGAAGCGCATCACGTCAAAGTGGTTTTCTTGTTCATCCCGCAATTCATGAGCGACGGAACGATCACCGAGCGCGACTTTTACCAGCGACACGGGCAATTGCTCGATGCGGCATTCCTATCGACGCGCCCCGATTATTATTCGAGTTGGGGGCATTTGAACGAGCGTGGAGCGACCGCCGTCAACGCGTGGCTTTGTCGCCAGTTACTCGATGCCCGGATCGTTGCCCGCACCAACCGGGCGGGGGCTTAGGCCCGTTATTCGGACGGTCGGCGGAAGATGACCAGCGCGTTGACGGCAAAGTTGAAGACGAAGGCGACGCCGATGCTTATGATCTTGGCAGCGACGGGCACTAGCGAGATGTGCGTGACCAGCAGATCGGTCAGCCCGACGTTGATGACCAGCCCGATGCTCGCCCCGGCGAGGAACATCAGATAGCGACGGACCGAAGCCGGGTGCGGGAAGACGAAGCGCGCAGCAAGCAGATAGTTGATCACCGAGCCGACGATAAAGCTTGCGGTCGCCGCCGGGATGATCGGCGAACCCGTCGCAATCAGCACCGCGAAAACGCTGACGTCGACGACCGCCGCCGAGCCGCCGGTGAGCAGGTAGCGACCCCCCTGGCGGCGCAGCACGGCAAAATCCATCAGGCGCGCTCGATCATTGCGCGCTCGTCGGTGGCAAAATTACGCTGCATCTTCAAACTGCAGCCGCGCGAGCTTGGCGTATAGACCACCCTGCGCAATCAGCCGGTCGTGGGTGCCCTGCGCGACGATCTGCCCGCCGTCCATGACGATGATCCGGTTGGCGGTCCGGACCGTCGCCAGCCGGTGGGCGATGACGAGAGTTGTTCGACCCTGCATCAATTGCTCGAGCGCGCGCTGTACGAGGCGTTCGGATTCGGCGTCGAGCGCGCTGGTCGCTTCGTCCAGCAGGAGGAGTGGCGCGTCGCGCAGGATGGCGCGCGCGATCGCCATCCGCTGGCGTTGTCCGCCCGATAGCCGCGATCCGGCCTCGCCGAGAAACGTGTGGATTCCTTGCGGCAACGCACGGAGAAAGTCGTCGGCATGCGCGGCCTCCGCGGCCGCCCAGACCTCGGCTTCGGTCGCTTCGGGGCGCCCGTAGAGGATGTTCTCGTAAGCGGATGTCGCGAAGACCACGGTTTCCTGAGGAACGACGGCGATTCGGCTGCGGACGTCGATTGGGTCGGCATCCGGGAGTGCGACGCCGTCAAGACGGATGACCCCCGACTTCGGATCGTAAAAGCGCTGAACGAGCGCGAACAGCGTTGACTTGCCCGCGCCGGACGGGCCGACCAGCGCGACTGTCTCGCCCGGTGCGATGTCGAGGGTGAAGTCGATCACGGCGGGCGCGTCGGGCTTGGTCGCGTAATTAAAGCTGACATGGTCGAGCGTCAGCCGCCCGGTCGCGGGCAGTGGCAGCGCGACCGGACGGACCGGCGCGCGGATGTCCGGGGTCGCGGCGAGCAGCTCCTCGATCCGCCCCGACGCCCCGGCGGCGCGCATGAAGTCGCCGTAGGTCTCGGTCAGCGCAGCGAAGGCACCCGCGACGATCGCGGTGGCGACGAGGAAGCCGGTGATCGCGCCGCCGCTCATCCGACCGGCGATGACATCGATCGCGCCGACCCACAGCACGACGATGATCGCCCCGAAGAGCAGGAAGATGACCACCGCAGTCATTACCGCGCGGACCGAAATCCGGCGCTTGGCGGCGATGAAGGTCGCCTCGACCGCGTCGGCGAAGCGCGAGGCTTCGCGCTTCTCCTGCGTGAACGCCTGGACGACTTTGATCGCCCCGAGCACTTCGGCGACGATCGTGCCTATGTTCGCGATCCGGTCCTGGCTCGACCGCGACAGACCACGCACTTTGCGTCCGAACAATATGATCGGCAGGATCGCGACGGGGATGATCAGCAGCATCAATCCGGTCAGCTTGGGGCTGACGTACATCATGTAGCCGATGCCGCCGATCCCCATGAAGACGTTACGCAGTGCGATCGACGCCGAGCTCGACACGACCTGCTCGATCACGGCGGTGTCCGAGGTAAGGCGACTGGCGATCTCTGACGGGCGATTTTCCTCGAAAAAGCCGGTATCGAGCGCGAGCAAGTGGCGCTGCACGGTCACCCGCAGATCGGCGACAACGCGCTCGCCAATCCAGCTGACGTAATAGAAACGGACGGCGGTTGCGACCGCCTGGACCGTGATGAGGGCCATCAAACCAAGGAAATAAGGGGCGATCGATGCCGGGCTCGAGCCCGTGTGAAAGCCCTTGTCGACAACCTGGCTCAGCCCCGGTGCGAGCGCGACCGTCGAGGCCCCGGCAAACGTCAGGCCGATGATCGCCCCGACCAGATGCCCGGGATAGTTGCGGACGAAGCGCCACAGCAGGTTAAGCTTCGACAGCTTCCGCGACGGCGGCGCGGCGTCCTTGGAAGTCGCGATGGCCATTTAATATCCTGTCGGGGCGACGGTGCGCCCCATGAAGCGCAACCGCGTTTGCCAGACATGAACGTCGAGCCCGGCGGCGGCGTGGGTCGCGCCGGGGTAGACCATCAGGTCGAACGGCTTTTTCGCCTTTTGCAACGTCGCCATTAAGGCAGTCGAGTTTTCGAAGACGACATTATCGTCGGCCATGCCGTGGATCAGGAGAAGCGGGCGTTCGATCTGCGTCGCGCCGGTCAGCGCATTGCTGCTCGTGTACGCGTCGGGGTCGGCCGTCGGGTTGCCGAGATAGCGTTCGGTATAGCCGGTGTCGTACAATTCCCAGCGCGTCACCGGCGCACCGGCGATCCCGGCGGCGAACGCGGTCGGCGCGGCGGCGAGGAGCTTGAGCGTCATATAGCCGCCATAGCTCCAGCCGTTGACGACGATCTTGTCGGGGGCGGCCCACGGCTGTTGTTTGACCCAAGCGAGTGCGGTTAGCTGGTCGTCAACCTCGGTCTTGCCCATCGACCGGTAAAGCACGTCTTCGAACTTCTTGCCGCGATGCGTCGCGCCGCGGTTGTCGACCTGAAACACCGCCCACCCTTGCTGGACGAGATACTGGTTGATCGGCGCCGTCCAGCGGCGCTCGATCGACTGGATCCCCGGGCCGCCGTATACGGTGAAATACACCGCGTGCGGTCCCGGCGTCGCCGGGCGGAACAGGTGATATTGCATCGGCGTGCCGTCGGCGGCGGCGATCGTGCCGAATTCCGGCGCGACATGCGCGGCGAGGTACGGCGCGTAAGGGTGTTTCGCGTCGAGCGCATTCTCCTCGATCCACGCGCGGCGGTTGCCGGCGGCGTCGGCGAGCCACGTCTGCGACGGCTGCGTCGGCGTCGAGCGGGTGATCAGTGCGGCGGTCGCACCCTTGTCCATCGTGATCTCGTTCCAGCCGCCCGGTGCGGTAATCCGGACCGGCGCGCCGGGGTGGAGATAGTCGACAACGTACAGATGCTTTTCGAGGACAGTATCGACGTAACCGGTGAAGAACAGTTTGTGCGCGGTCTGGTCGATCCCGGCGATCTCGTCGACGACCCAGTCGCCGTGCGTCAGCGGGGTGAGCTTGCCGCCGACGCGCCGGTACAGATGCGCGAAGCCGGTCCGCTCCGACGAGATGATCTGCGAGCCGTCATTCAGGGCGCGGAATTCGTCGTTAAGATTGACCCATGTCTTCGCGGTGTCGGTCACGATGACTTTCGCCGCGCCGGTCGCGGGGTCTACCTGCAGGATATCGAGCCGCTTCTGGTCACGACTTAAGCGCTGGACGAACAGCGTCTTGCCATCGGCCGCCCAGTCGACGCGGGCGAGATAGATATCGGGGTCGGGACCGAGGTCGACCTTCACCCGCGCGCCGCCGTCGGGGGCCATCAGCCACAGCTCGACTTGCGCGTTGGGCGTGCCGGCGGCTGGATAGCGTTGCGCGTAGATGCGCGTGCCGTCGGCACCGATCGCGGCGCGCTGGACGATCTGCACGCCCGATTCATCGACGCGTTCGACCGCTATCCGATCGTCGGTCGGCGACCACCACGTGCCGATGTAGCGGTGAAGCTCCTCCTGCGCGATGAACTCGGCCGCGCCCCAGCCGAGCGTGGCGGAGCCGTCGGTCGTCAGCGCCTTTTCGGACCCGGCGTGGACGTCGAGCACGAAGAAGTTGCGGTCGCGCACGAACGAGGCGAAGCGACCCTTCGGCGACAGCTGCGCGTCGGTCTCCGTCGCGGTGGTCTTCGTCAACTGCTGGACCGACCCGTCGAGGCCGGCCAGCCAAAGGTCGCCATCGATCGGCACGAGCAGGGCCGTGGAATCGGGGGCCCAATCGTAACTGGCGATCCCCTTGACGTTGGCAATTCGCTGGCGTTCGCGGTTCATCTTTTCGGTTTCGGACAATGCCGCGCCGGTGCCGAGCTTGGTCGAATCGACGAGCATCTTCGAGGTGCCGGTAGCGACGTCGACCGCCCACAGGTCGTATCGATCCTTGTCGTCGGGGCGGCTTTTGAGCAGCGTCGCGTATTTACCGTCAGGCGATAGCTTGAGGACGCGCGGGACGGGGCCGCTGAGCGACGGCGAGGCGAAGACGCGCTCGAGCGTCAGGTCGGCAGCGGGCGAGGGAATTGCGATGCTCATCGCGACCAAACTGATAACTCCGCCCAAAAACGCCCGCATCGGCACGACCCTGCTCATAGTTCGGGCACGTCCTAACGGGCGGCGGAGCCGAGGGCAAATTGCCGGAGGCGCATCACGACGACGCGGCCCGCGACGCGCCGATTTGCGCGCCGTTACCCTTTATGCTGCGGATGCGTTATGGCAGATGCCATTGGCGGCGATCGGTGCCGCGTACCGGGGACGACTGATGCTTTACAACGCGTACGAAATGCAGCGGACGTTGCTCGCGGGGGTCGGCGCGGCGTCGAAGCTGACGTCGGAATGGTTGCTCAGCCCGGCGAACCCGCTCGCCTATGTCGGCACTTCGCCGGTCATCGCGCGCGCGCTCGAGGTCTTCGCGCACGCCGCCGCGCCGCGCGGCAAGCCCGCGTTTGGGCTCGACGCGACGATCGTCGATGGGGTGTCGGTTGCGGTCAGCGAGGAGATCGTGCTCCGGAAGCCGTTCGGCCAGCTCAAGCATTTCGTCCGTGCGGTGTCGGGGCGGAGCGACCCGAAGCTGCTGATCGTCGCGCCGATGTCGGGGCATTTCGCGACGCTGCTGCGCGGGACGGTCGAGCGGATGCTGCCGGGCCACGACGTCTATATCACCGACTGGCGGGACGCGAAGATGGTGCCGCTGAGCGATGGAAGCTTCGATTTCAACGACTATATCGATTATCTGATCGAGTTCATGGGTGCGATCGGCCCGGGCGCACATATGCTTGCGGTGTGCCAGCCGGCGGTTCCGGCGTACGCAGCGGTGTCGGTCATGTCGGTCAAAAACGACCCCAACCTGCCGTTGTCGCTCACGATGATGGGAGGCCCGATCGACACGCGCGAGGCCCCAACCTCGGTCGACAATGTCGCCACCGAGCACCCGTATGCATGGTTCGAGAGCAACGTCGTCGCGACGGTACCGCCGAGCTATCCGGGGTCCGGGCGCAAGGTGTACCCGGGCTTTCTCCAGCTGTCGGGCTTCCTGTCGATGAACCTCGCCAGCCACATGAAGTCGCATTGGGAAATGTTCAAGCACCTCGTCGCGGGCGACGACGCCTCGGCCGATGCGACCAAGGCGTTTTACGAAGAGTATCGCTCGGTCGCCGACATGACCGCCGAATTCTACCTGCAGACGATCGACGTCGTCTTTCAACAGCAGTTGATCGCCAAGGGCGAGTTCGACCATCGTGGCGTACGGGTCGACGCAGCCAACATCACCCGGACTGCGCTGTTGGCAATCGAAGGCGAGCGCGACGATATTTCGGGGCTCGGCCAAACCAAGGTCGCGCTGACGCTGGCGACCAACCTCCCCGAGGAAATGAAGAAGTATTACATGGCCGAGCACGTCGGCCATTACGGTATCTTCAACGGCAGCCGGTGGCGTAACGTCATCGCACCGGTCGTCGAAGACTTCATTCGCGCGAACGATCCGGCGCACGCTGGTCATGCTCCGACGGCGGCTACCCCCGTGCGTCTACGGATGGACGTGGGTATCGAGGATGCGGTCGCGCACGCTTAAATGGTGCGCCAACCCCCCGCGCCGAGGCGTTCGACCGGCGCAAAACGGGTCTTGTAGTCCATCCGCTCGCACCCATCGATCCAATAGCCGAGGTAGACGAACGGCAGCCCTGCGCGACCCGCGCGGACGATGTGGTCGAGGATGATGAACGTGCCGAGGCCCGGTCGCCCCGGCTCGTCGGCCTCGAAGAAGCTATACACCATCGACAGGCCGTCGGATTGCTTGTCGGTCAAGCACGCGCCGAGCAGGCGGCCCGGCGTGCCGTCGACCGACGGTGCGCGATATTCGACGACGATCGTGTCGACCGGGGTTTGCTCGACCATGTCGGCGAAGTCGAACGCATCCATCGCCGCCATGCCGCCGTCGGGGTGGCGCGAGCCGAGGTAGCGCTGGAGCAGTGCGAACTGCTCCTCGGTGCTCCACGGCTCGCAGGCGCTCACCTCGAGGTCGGCGTGCCGTTTGAGCAGGCGCTTCTGCGAGACGCTGGCCGAGAACTTCGTCGCCACCACGCGGACCGAAACGCACGCCGAACACCCGTCGCAGCTCGGGCGGTAGACGACGTTCTGGCTGCGGCGAAAGCCGATCCGGCTCAACGCCTCATTCATCGTCGCGGCGTCGGTGCCCTTCAGCTCGGTGAACACCTTTCGTTCGACGCGCCCCGGGATGTACGGGCACGGCGACGGCGCCGTCACGAAGAAGCGCGGGAAGCGGAAGCTTTGGTCGGTCACGCCTTAATATGCGGCATGGGCGGCGAAATCGGTAGGGCTAATCGAGCTCGACCTGCCGGACGTCGTACCCACTCGCGCGCAACGCCTCGATCAGGCGGTCGAGCTGGTCGCGGTCGCGTGTCTCGCATTCGATCTCGGCGATCAGGCCCTTCGCCGGCAGGCTGGTGAACACTCGTTGATGGTAGACCTCGAGGATGTTGACCTGGAGCCGGTCGAAGACGCGCGCGACCTCAAACAGCTGGCCGGGGCGATCCTTGAGCCGGATCCGCAGCCGCGCCAGCCGCCCTGACCGCGCGAGGTCGCGGAGCAGGACGTTCGCCAGCAGCCGCGTGTCGATATTGCCGCCGCATAGCACGAGGCCGACCTTGCGCCCGCGGAACATCTGCGGGTTGGCGAGGAGCGCCGCGAGCCCCGCCGCGCCCGCGCCTTCGACGACGGTCTTCTCGATCGTCAGCAGCAGCGACACCGCGCGTTCGAGATCGCGTTCGCCGACGAGCACGACGTCGTCGACCAGTGCCTCCACGACCAGAAAAGTCAGTTCGCCCGGTACCTTGACCGCAATGCCCTCGGCGAGCGTGTCGCCGTCGCACGGCATCGTCTGGCCGTGGAGCCGCGCGTACATCGACGGGTACAGCTCAGCCTCGACGCCGACGACCAGCATGTCGGGGTGCAACGCCTTGGCGACGGTCGCCATCCCCGAGATCAACCCGCCGCCGCCGATGGG
>JBBSFF010000049.1:0-10164 GCA_038238995.1 Sphingomonadales bacterium | reverse complement strand
GTTCGCCTCGCCGGTGTCGTCGATCCTCGGCGACTAGATGAGCGAGTGCAAGCGCATCCTATAAGAGGGCGCCCAGGTGGTGTTGATCGACGTAGACCACGTCACCTACCCTTTCTACACCTCGTCGAACGTCGTCGCCGGGACCGCCGCGAGCGGCAGCGGCATGGGTCCGGGGGCACTCAACTACGTGCTCGGGATCGTCAAGGCGTACACGACGCGGGTCGGCAGCGGCCCCTTCCCGACCGAACTCGACGACGCTGTCGGCCAGCGGCTGGGCGAGCGCGGGCGCGAATTCGGCACCGTCACCGGGCGCAAGCGCCGCTGCGGCTGGTTCGACGCCGTGCTCGTGCGGCAGGCGGTGCAGGTAAGCGGGGTCCACGGCATGGCGCTGACCAAGCTCGACGTGTTGGACGGGCTCGACGACCTGATGATCTGCACCGGCTACACGCTGAACGGCCGCGCGATCGACCATTTTCCCGCGCACGCGGCGGATCAGGCGGCAGTCGTGCCGGTCTACGACCGCTTCGACGGGTGGAGCGAGTCGACGATGGGTGCCCGCAGCTGGAGCGAACTACCCGCGCAGGCGATCAAATACATCCGCCGCATCGAGGAACTGACCAACTGCCCGGTGGCGCTCGTGTCGACGAGCCCCGAGCGCGACGACACGATATTGGTGCGCGACCCGTTCATGGATTAGCTGGAGGCTGGACTTCGCCGCATCAAGGCGTAACTTCAATGTCGATAGCGAGGACAGTCGGATGGCATTTAACGCTTTAGGTGCGGACTGGTCCGAAGAGGCCTATAAGGACGAAAATCTCAACAAGGTCGGCACAGGGGGTGCGATCTCGGAGGTGCCGGCGGGCGCGTGCGGCGGACTGAGCGGCACGATCTGCTCGGTCGGCAACTGGCGCGTCGACAAGCAGAACCCGACGCCGACCGAATCGAATATTCAGGTCCAACGCAACGGCGATTTTCCCAAAGGAACCAAGACCTCGATCGGCGGGTGCTTCGTCGCCAAATCGTTGATCGCCGCCCTTGGCAATATGCAGCATCCGGTGCCTGCGCAAAAGGCGCAGGCAATTGCCCGTCACAAGGAATTGACGCGGATCATTCAGAGCGGACTGTCGAAAAGCATCGGGACGTGGGCGATGACCGGCGGTCCGAACAACCGTCACGGTCGCTTCCAGTTCTTCCGCGTGACGGGGACGTTCTCGTCCTAGCGACCGCGCAGCCAGCCCGGGATCAGCAGCGCATCGATCAGCCACCACAGGCCGACTAAACCCCAGATCAGGAACCCGAGGCCGAACCACCACGTCAGCCAGCCCGCGACGTGGAGGCCGAGCATCATCAGCCCGGTCCCGACGCGTCCGGTCAAAAAGCGGTGGCCGCCGATATTGCCGAGGAAGAACCAGACAAGGTAGGTGATCGCTGTCGATGCGACCGGCGGACCGACCTCGTTCGGTGAGTGACGCTCGATCGCCATCGTCAGCCTCCGTAGTGTGTTACCCGGCTAATATAGTGCGGCATCGCTTACGCGCAACGGTCATACAGGCGTGAGCGTGATCGCCAACACCGCCCCGACCGCCTTGGCATAGCGCTCGATCGAGCGCAGCGACGGCAGCACCCGCGCCCCCTCCATCCGCGCGACGACCGACTGCGTCGTCCCCATCCGCGCGGCGACCTGCGCCTGCGTCAGGTCAGCGGCGATGCGCGCGCGGAGCAGGGTCACCGCCGCATCGACGACCAGTGTACCCTCATCGACGAGCCGGGCGTAGGCGGGATCGTGCATCCAGTCGTCATGCACGGTACGCCACGCGATCAGATTCAGCCGTTCAGGATCGTCAGCCGCTGGCGCGCCAACCGCAATGCCGCCGTCGGCGTCTTTTGCGACTTCTTGATGAAGCTGTGCAGGATCACCACCCGGCGTTCGCTTGCCGTGACGTAGAGCGACCGGGCGATCCCGTCGCGTCCTCTGAAGCGCAGTTCCCATAATCCGCCCCCATCGACTTGGCATCAGGCGCCCGCAGGCTCGCGACCCCTACTTGCTCGATCTTGACAACGATGCGTCACAAGCTGTCGCGCATATCGACCGGCATCGCCGTAACTTCGTCCAGAGCCGCTGCGTTGACGAAGGTAACAGTCCAGCCGCTTTCGCTCATTTATCGCACATCCGCGATAAATTCAACCGCATTGCGCCCGGTGCATCAGCTTGGCGTCCGCCAGCACGAGCGCCATCATCGCCTCGGCGACGGGGGCGGCGCGGATGCCGACGCAGGGGTCGTGGCGGCCCTTGGTCACGATTTCGGTCGCTTCGCCTGCCGCCGTGATCGTGTCGACCGGAGTCAAGATCGAAGACGTCGGCTTGAGCGCGATCCGCACGACGACCGGCTGTCCGGTCGAGATGCCGCCCGCGGTGCCGCCCGCATGGTTCGAGCCGAACACGGGTCGCCCGTCGGAGCCGGGGCGCATTGCGTCGGCATTGTCCTCGCCGCGCAGCCGAGCCGCGGCGAAACCGTCGCCGATCTCGACCCCCTTGACCGCGTTGATCGACATCATCGCGGCGGCGAGCTGGCTGTCGAGCTTGGCATAGACCGGCGACCCCCATCCAGCGGGGACGCCGCTCGCGACGCACTCGACGACCGCGCCGAGCGACGATCCCGCCTTGCGCGCCGCGTCCAGCGCGACCTCCCACCGCGCGGCGGCGGCGGCGTCGGGACAGAAGAACGGGTTGCGGTCGATCTCCGCTTCGTTGAACGCCGCCGGGTCAATGTGGTCGCCGCCGAGCTCGACGAGATAGGCGCGGATCGTCACCTCGGGGATCACCAGCCGCGCCACTGCCCCCGCCGCGACCCGGCTCGCGGTCTCGCGCGCCGACGACCGCCCGCCCCCCCGCGGGTCGCGCAGGCCGTACTTCGCGTCATAGGCATAGTCGGCGTGGCCCGGGCGGTACGCCTGCGCGATGTCGCCGTAATCCTTCGATCGCTGGTCGACGTTGTCGATCATCAGGTGGATCGGCGTGCCGGTGGTGCGGCCGTCGTACACGCCCGAGAGGATGCGGACCTGGTCGGGCTCCTGGCGTTGCGTCGTGAAGCGCGACGTGCCCGGTCGCCGCTTGTCGAGCCATGGCTGAATGTCGGCTTGGCTGAGGGCCAGCCCCGGCGGGCAGCCGTCGACGACCGCGCCGATCGCGGGTCCGTGCGATTCCCCCCAGGTAGCGAAGCGGAAGATATGGCCGAAGGTGTTGAAGGTCACGCGGCGGCTCGCATCCGCGCGCGGTACGCCTCCATGTATTTGGCGCTGCCGAACCGACCGGCGAGCAGTCCGCCGACCGTGATATCGACGTCGAGTTCGTCCCAGTGCAGGCCATAGCCCGAGCCGGTCCACACGGCCGCGATCTGCTCGTCGGTCGCCTCCCCCAGACCCTGAAGCTGGCGCGCGGGGACGGTATACGTCGCATCGTTCATCAGTTCGATTACCAGCAGACCGGAGGCGCGATCGAAGCGAACAGCGCGGGCGTGTGGTTCGGTTTCAGCAACGATCCGTCCGCGCTCGGTCGCTGCCGCGAATTCCTCATCGGTCAGTTCAGCCATGGGTGTTGGTCCACGATCGCATCCGTTCACTTTGCCGAACTTTTACCGCATCGAGCGCGATTTTCATATCCGAACGCGTGAAGCCCCTTTGCCACACGAGCACTGCGTCATCGATCGCGATCTTCGCGCGCCCGCCTTTGCCCTCGACGTGGACATGCGGCGGTGGATGATCGTCGACGTAGATAATAAAGCGCATGCCGGCTTCGCGATGAACCGTCGGCACGCGCTTCAGCTGACCGCGATATCCGGCGCATCCTCGGCCTTCATGCCGATGACATTATACCCCGCATCGACGTGGTGGACCTCCCCCGTCACCCCGCTCGCAAGGTCGGACAGCAGATACACTCCCGCCCCGCCGACGTCGTCGATCGTCACGTTGCGCCTGAGCGGCGAGTTGTATTCGTTCCACTTGAGGATGTAGCGGAAGTCGCCGATGCCGCTCGCCGCCAGCGTCTTGATCGGGCCGGCGCTGATCGCGTTGACGCGGACCTTGTCGGGGCCGAGGTCCATCGCGAGGTAGCGCACGCTCGTCTCCAACGCCGCCTTCGCCACCCCCATGACGTTGTAGTGCGGGATGACCTTTTCCGCGCCATAATAGCTGAGCGTCAGCAGCGAGCCGCCGTTCGGCATCATCGCCAGCGCGCGCTGCGCCACGGCGGTGAAGCTGAACACGCTGATGTTCATCGTCGTCGTGAAATTTTCGGCGCTGGTATCGACATAGCGCCCGCGCAGCTCGTTCTTGTCGGAAAATCCAATCGCGTGGACGAGATAGTCGATCGTCGGCCATTTCGCCGCGAGCGTCGCGAAGCACGCGTCGATGCGCGCGGCGTCCGCGACGGCGCATTCGATCAGGAAATCGCTGCCGAGGGTCGCCGCGAGCGGGCGGACGCGCTTTTCGAGCGCGTCGCCCTGGTGACTGAAGGCGATCTCGCCCCCCTGCGCCGCGACCGCCTGCGCGATCCCCCACGCGAGGCTCCGGTCGTTCGCCACGCCCATGATCAGGCCACGCTTGCCTGCCATCAGTCCTGCCATTTACGGTCCTTGTTAAGTGGTGGCGCCGTCAGCGTCCTGGCCCCGTGCGATTACCGGGGCGTTCTGGCCCAGTTTCGGGACAATCGCCAGCGCTGCGTTGAGCTGCGCCCCGAACACCACGCCCAACCCGATGATATAGAAGAACAGCAGCGCGACGATGACCCCGGCGAGGCTGCCATAGGTCAGGTCGTAGCTGCCGAAGCTGCTCAACACGACCGGCATCAGCATCGTCGTGCCGATCCAGACCGTCGCGATCAGCAGCGCGCCCGGCCAGATCGAGAAGCCGTCGTCGCGGAATCTACGCGGGGTCAACGCGTAGAACAGCCCCCACAACGCGCCGAACAGCGCGATCGCCGGGGCGATACGACCCAAGCCGAGCAGCTCGATCAGATTGGCCTTGAACGGCAGGAGATTGGCGACGAGGTGTTCGATCGCCGTCATCATCACCTGGACGATGAAGGCGACGACCATCAGCACGACCGCGCCGACGATCAGCGCGATCGCGCCGACGCGGTACTCCCAGACCTTGCGCGTGCTTGTCGTGCCATAGGCGCGGCGGATGATCTCGCGGATCGTCTCGATGAACCCCGACACCGTCCAGAGAGTGACGAGGATGCCGAGAGTGAGCAGCCCGCCGCCCGACCGCGCCGCGATCACCGCACGTACCGGGGCTGCAATCAGCTTGCCGACGTCGGGCGGCACGGTGCGCAGGAAGGCGTTGACCGCGTGGATGCCGTCGTCGGTCCGCCCGACCGCGCCAGCGATCGTCGCGACGACGATGAAGAACGGGAACAGCGTCAGTAGCGAGAGGTACGCGAGGTTACCCGCGAAGACGAAGCCGTCGCTCCACGTCCCGGTGATGACGCGGGTCACGACCTGACACGGGCGGGTCACCATCAGCCGGGCAAAGACCGCGGGAACGTGCATGGCGGCCTGCCCCTTAGTCGACGCCGAGGGCGCTCCGCGGGTTGCGGGTCGCATCGCTCGTCCAACGTTCGACGAAGCCGCGAAGCTCCGCGTCGTCGGGCGGCAAATCGATCATCAGCGTCGCGAGCAGGTCGCCGCGAGTGCCGTCGGCCTTGGTGAAGCCGCGTCCGCGCAGTCGGAGCGTGCGCCCCGATGTCGCGCCCGCCGGCACCCCGAGCATCACCGCACCGTCGGGGGTCGGGACGCGGACCTTCGCGCCGAGCACCGCCTCCCCCAGCCGGACCGGCAGGTCGAGGCGGATGTCGTCGCCGTCGCGGGTGAAGAAGCGATGCGGCGCAATCTCGATCGTGACGAGCGCATCACCTGCGCCGCCGGGTCCGGGGTCACCCTGCCCGCCCATCCGCACTTGCTTGCCGCTTTCGAGCCCTGGCGACAGCTTGAGGTCGAGCGTCTTGCCGTTTCTAAGCGCGATCCGCTGCGGTTTCAGGATCGCCGCGTCCTCGAAAGGAACGTTGAGGCGGTAGGCGACGTCGGCCCCCTTGGACGGGGCGGCGCGCATCCGCGGGTCGCCGCCGCCGAACGGGCTGTTGCCGCGCCCGAACAGTTCGGAGAACAGGTCGCTCGGGTCGACGCCGAAGTCGCGGGCGCCGCCCGGCTGCGCGCCGCCGAAACCGCGATCGAAACCCCCACCGCTGAAACCGCCGCCGCCGAACCCCGGCGGAGCCTTGGGCTGGCCGTCGGCGTCGATCTCGCCGCGGTCGTATTTGCCGCGATCGTCGGTGTCGGACAGGATCGTGTACGCCGCCGAGACGTCCTTGAAGCGCGCCAGTGCGGCGGCGTCGCCGGCGTGGGTATCGGGATGGTTCGCCTTGGCGAGCTTGCGGTACGCCTTTTTGATGTCGGCGGCGCTCGCCCCGCGCGCCACCCCGAGGGTCGAATAAAGGTCCTTGGCCATGCGCCCCCGTCACCACAGTGACGCGGCGCTGTCCAGCGGCGTTGCGGCGGCAACACACCCGGCACGCCTATGCGGCGGACAGCCCCTCGCTACGCGGCGCGAAGCTCGACGCCTGCGCGCGCGCCCAGTTCGCGCGGAAATACGGCAGATCGGTCGCATCGGCGAGCAGCTCACCCGCCTTGAGATAATGATGGACCTGGTCGAACTGGCGGACCGCGGTGGCGCTGATGCGGTGCGACAGGTGGTGCGGATGCAGCTCGTCGGGGTGGGACAACCCGGCGGCGGCGAGCATGTCGGCGAGCGCCGACACCGTGCGGCCGTGAAATTGCGTCACGCGTTCGGCCTTGTCGGCGACCACCAGTCCGCGCTGGCGCAACGGGTCCTGCGTCGCGACGCCCGTCGGGCACTGGTTGGTGTGGCAGCTGAGCGACTGGATGCAGCCGAGCGCGAACATGAAGCCGCGCCCGGCGTTCGCCCAGTCGGCGCCGAGTCCGATCACCGTCGCGATGTCGAACGCGCTGACGATCCGCCCGGCGGCGCCGATCTTGACCTTGTCGCGCAGCCCCGCGCCGGTGAGGACGTTGTGGACGAACAACAGCCCTTCGCGCATCGGCGTGCCGACATGGTCGGAGAACTCGACCGGAGCCGCGCCGGTCCCGCCCTCGCCGCCGTCGACGACGACGAAATCGGGGACGGTGCCGCTTTCGAGCATCGCCTTGACGACGCCCATGAACTCCCACGGCTGGCCAACGCAGAGCTTGAACCCGACCGGCTTGCCGCCCGACAGGTCGCGGAGCTGCGCGACGAACGTCATCATCTCCAGCGGGGTCGAAAACGCCGAATGCCGCGCGGGCGAGATACAGTCGACCCCGACCGGCACGCCGCGCGTCTCGGCGATCTCGGGGGTGACCTTTGCGCCCGGCAGGATCCCGCCGTGCCCCGGCTTCGCCCCCTGGCTGAGCTTGATCTCGATCATCTTGACCTGAGGATCGGTCGCCTGCGCCGCGAATCTTGCCGGGTCGAATCGCCCGTCGGCGTCACGGCAGCCGAAATAGCCGCTGGCGATCTCCCAGACGATGTCGCCGCCGCCCTCGCGGTGGTAGCGGCTGATGCTGCCCTCGCCGGTGTCGTGGTAGAAGCCACCCGCCGCCGCGCCGCGGTTAAGCGCGCGGATCGCCGCCGCCGACAGCGAGCCGAAGCTCATCGCCGAGATGTTGAACACGCTCGCCGAATACGGCTGCTTGCACTGGTCGTTGCCGATCGCGACGCGGTACGTCTTCGGATCGACGTGCGGCGCGGGCAGCGTCGAGTGCTGGATGAATTCATAGTCGCGCGCATAGACGTCGGTCAGCGTGCCGAACGGATGGTCCGACGAGACGCCCTTCGCCCGGCGGTAGATCAGCGAGCGTTGCGCGCGCGAATACGGCGTCGCCTCGTTCTCGTCCTCGAGCAGATACTGGCGGATTTCGGGGCGGATCATCTCGACCAGCCAGCGAACGTGGCCGATCACCGGATAGTTGCGCAGCACCGCATGCCGCGGCTGGAGCAGATCCCAGATGCCGAGCACGACGAGGAACACCGGCACAGCTGCGACCAGCCGCCCCCAGAAGCCAACCGGGGCCATCTCGGCCCCAAGCCCGACGCACGCCACCGCGATAATCAGCGGGATAAAACGCCCGAGCCGTAAATCGGTCATCGTCATCCCCGCTGTTCGCCCACTGCCATGGTTTAGTTACCGCCACCGACAAAGGCGAGCGCGAACTGTTGTGACTGCGTTCATCGGGGAAAGGGCAAAGACCCGTGGTGGAACTTGGCGATCATCAAGATCGTTGGGCGGCCACGAAGATCAGATTTGAGGAATTTGTCATGCGTAACTTCATTCTTGCCGCCGGTCTTGCCGCCGCGGCGCTGGCCACCACACCGGTCGCCGCGCAGCAGACCTGCGCGGAGCGGAGTCAGAACCGCGTCGTCGGCACCGTTGCCGGCGCTGGCATCGGCGCGGTGCTTGGTGGCGTCATCGGCGGCAACGGGCTCGGCGTCGCGCTCGGTGCGGTCAGCGGCGGCGTCGCCGGCAACCAGTTAACCAAGGGTTCGCGCGAAGGCTGCGAACGCGCCTACGGCTATTACGACAACAACCGCCAGTGGCACGCCAACCGGGTCGAGGCGAGCGTCGCGACTGGATATTACGACCGCAATGGCGCGTGGGTCGAAGGCGCGCCGAAGGGCTATTACGAAAACGATGGTCGCTACGTAGTCGCCGAAAATGGCGGTTATCGCGATCGAAACGGCTATTGGGTGCCCGCGCGCGACCGCGGCTATTATGCCGCCGACGGGACGTACATCGATCCGCGTGCGATCGCGGCCACCACCCCGCAGCCGGCATACGACCCGCGTTATCCGGACGATCAGCGCGGCGGCTATCAGAACGACGCTCGCGACCGAGGGTTCAACGACGAAGGCCCGCGCGACATCTACAGCCGTGAGCAACGGATTTCGCAGCGGATCGACCGCTTCGCCGCCGACGGCACGATGAATCGCGATCAGGTCTATCGCGCCCGCGCCGATCTCGATTCGATCCGCCGCAGCGAGCGGTCGATGCGGCATTATCGCGGTCGTCTGACGCCGCAGGGCGAGGCGAACATCCAGGCGCGTCTCGACACGATGACGCAGCGCCTGCGCGACACCAAGGCCGAAGCCCGCAACGGCTACGGCAACTAAGCTCGGTTGCTCGGCATCGCCGCGGGTCGTACACCCGCGGCGATGACGACCGACCCCTTCCCGCGCTTTGCCGCCTGGTTCGCCGAGGCGTGCGCCGCCGAAGTCAACGACCCCAATGCGATGGCGCTCGCCACCGCGACGCCCGATGGTCGTCCCTCGGTCCGCATCGTCCTGATGAAGGCGTGGGACGACCGCGGCTTCGTGTTCTACACCAATTTCGACAGCCGCAAGGGCGTCGAGATCGCCGCGAATCCTGCGGTCCACCTCGACTTTCACTGGAAATTACTGCGACGGCAAGTCCGCGTCGACGGCCGTGCCGAAGTCGTCGGCGACGCCGAAGCCGACGCCTATTTCGTCACTCGCCCCCGCAATTCGCAACTCGGCGCGTGGGCGTCGGTGCAATCTCGACCGATGACCGGGGCGACCGACCTCAGCGACAATCTCGCCGTCGCCGCCGCGCGCTTCGACGGCGTCCCCGTCCCCCGCCCGCCGCGCTGGTCGGGCTTTCGCGTCGTGCCCGACCGAATCGAGTTCTGGCAGGACCGCGACTTTCGTCATCACGAGCGGGCGCTCTACACCCGCGCCGCCGACGGCTGGACGACGGGGATGCTGTTCCCGTGACCGACGCCAGCCGCGCCACGCTGACCCGGCGCGCGGCGATCGCCTCGGTATCGTCGGCGGCGGTCCTGCTCGGGCTCAAGGCGTGGGCGGCGGCGGCGACGGGGTCGGTGGCGATGCTCGGCTCGCTCGCCGATACCGGGCTCGACTTGCTGGCAAGCCTCGTCACGCTCTACGCGGTCTGGCTCGCGGCGCAGCCCGCCGACAAGGATCACCGCTTCGGCCATGGCAAGGCGGAGGCGATCGCCGCGCTGATGCAGACGCTCGTCATCCTCGGCTCGGCGGTCGCGATCGGCGTGCGCGCAATCATGCAGTTCGGCGTGC
>JBBSFF010000048.1:0-10177 GCA_038238995.1 Sphingomonadales bacterium | reverse complement strand
TGTCGGTCGACAAATTACTCGCGGCGATCGAGGCGCGGCGGTCGGTGGCGCTCGACCGGTTCGTCTTCGGGCTCGGGATTCGCCATGTCGGCGAGGTGATCGCGCGCGACCTGGCGCGGGCGTTCGTCGGCTACGCGGCGATCGCGGAGCGCATCGAGGCGGCGGTCGAGCATTGGCGCGCGGCGGTTCCGGTGCTCGGGGAGAGCGACGACAGGTTTCGCAAGCGCCGCGCCGGGGAGCTCGCGGCGCTGTTCGCGGTCGGCGGAGTCGGGCCCGAAATCGCCGAGGCGATCACCGATTTCTTCGCGGAGGCGCATAATCGCGCCGTCGTCGACGACCTGCTGTCCGAACTCACGGTGACCGATGTCGTCCACGCGACGACGGCGTCGCGGGTGTCGGGCAAGACCGTCGTCTTCACCGGCAGCCTCGCGACGATGAGCCGCGACGAGGCGCGGGCGCAGGCGGAGCGGTTGGGCGCGCGGGTGGCGGCATCGGTGTCGGCGAAAACCGATCTGGTGATTGCCGGGCCGGGCGCGGGATCGAAAGCGACCAAGGCGGCGGCGTTGGGGATCGAGGTGATCGACGAAGCGGCGTGGCAGGAAATCGCCGGAGCGGTTTGAATTTCGCGCCGCACCAGCCCCGCACAACTCCCCGCACGCCACGCGCGCCATCGCCGACACCGCGGCGCGGGTCGCGGCACTCCGGTTTCGTGCGGCGCGCCTCAGCGCCGCCGCAGAACGAGCGTCGGCCATTCGCCGTGGTCGATCCGGCCGGCGAGCCCGAAGCCGCGCGCGGTGTAGGCGGCGGCGACGCGGCGGGCCTGGCTCGTCAGCAGCCCGGCAAGGACGAGCACTCCGTCCGGCGCGCCCGTCGCCGCGACCGACGCCGCCATCGCGATCAGCGGCCCGGCGAGGATGTTCGCGGTGACAAGGTCGAACGGGCCGCGCAGCTGGGGGTGGTCGGCCCCCTGCGCGGTGACGAGGTCGACCGCGCCGCGCCCGCGGCCACGGCGGACGCCGTTGGCGGCGAGGTTGGCGCGGGCGACGGCGGTCGCGACCGGATCGATGTCGCTCGCGACGACGGTCGCGCGCCGCCAGCGCTTGGCGATGGCGATCGCGAGAACGCCGGTGCCGGTGCCGAGGTCGGCGGCGCGAGCGAAGCGGGGAGATTTCGCGAGGGCGTCCAGCGCGGCGAGGCAGCCGTGGGTGGTTGAGTGCTGGCCGGTGCCGAACGCGAGTCCCGCCTCGATCGCGATGCCGAGGTCGCCCGGGCGGACCGCAGCGGCGTGCGCGGCGGTGTGGACGACGAAGCGCCCGGCGCGGACGGGGGCGAACCCCGACTGGCTGAGCGTGACCCAGTCGGCGTCGGCGAGGGGTTCGACCTGCGCGCTGCCCGGCGGTGCCGACGGGACCAGCGCGTGGAGCCGGGCGAGGTCGTCGGCGGTCGGCGGGTCGGTGAAATACGCGTCGAGCGTCCAGGCGTCGGGGCGCGCCGGGTCGGGCTCGTCGGTCAGCAGCGTCGGCGAAGGTTCGCGGTCGGGGAACGCGTCGGGGGCGAAGGGGATCGCCTCCGCCTCCGCGCGCGTCGCGGGGAGGCGGACGCGCCAGGTGGTGGCGAGCGTTTCAGAGGGCATCGCGACCCTGGCTCAAATCGCCGTGCGTGATGTGGTCGAAAGCACCCGACCTATCGGACATAGCTGGAGCCGTTGACGTCGAGGACCGCGCCGGTCAGCGACGGCGGCGCGTCGAGCGCGAGCCAGCGGATCGTCTCGGCGACCTCAGCGGCGCTGGCGACGCGGCCCAAGGGGATGTCGGCGAGCAATTTGTCGCCGCCGCGGCTGCTCAGATACGCCTCCGCCATCCCGGTCATCGTGAACCCCGGTGCGACGACGAAGGCGAGGATGCCGTCGGCGGCGTAGGCGCGGGCGATCGTGCGGGTCATCGCGACCATCCCGGCCTTGGCGGCGGCATAGTGCCAGTGCGCGGGGGAGTCGCCGCGGAAGGCGGCGCGGCTGGCGACGTTGACGATGCGTCCGCCGCCGTTGGTTTGAAAATGCAGCACCGCGCGGCGCGACAGGTCGGCGGCGGCCTGGAGGTTGATCCGCCACGAGCGGTCCCACGCGACCCCCCACGCGGCGGCATCGGCGAGCGGCGCGGCCTCGAACACCCCGGCGTTGTTGACGAGGACGTCGATCCGCCCGCCGGCGCGGTCGAGGGCGGCGTCCCACAGCCGGTCGCCCGCCCCGGGTGCGGCGAAGTCGCCGCCGATCACGTCGTCGCCGTCCCGGCGGCCGTGGCCGATCACGGTCGCGCCGGCGGCGGCGAGGGCGGCGTGGGTGGCGGCGCCGATGCCGCGCGTGGCGCCGGTGAGGAGGATGGTCGTCATTGCGTCGGGGTAGCCGAGGCGGTGGGGGGCGGGAAGGGGCGTCCGCGGCGCGTGCTTCACCGGCTTTGTCATTGCCTCGCGGTCAAGTGCCAGCTTAGGGTAAAATTAGTTCAAGGGGGGAAGATATTGTGAAGATTAGTCTGCTCGCGACCGCTATTGCCTTACTCGCTGCCACTGCCGCGCCGGCGCAGGAACGCCGGGGCGGGGCCTTCGTCAAGCGCGGCTTTCTCGGCCAAAAGGTCGCGCTCGAGCCGATGGCGACGTACCATGCGGGCGAGTTCAAGGGTGCGCACCGGGTGGCGATCAGCAGCTTCGCGGTCGCCTTCCCGAGCGATAATAATTACCACGCTGCCTCGAACATCGGCGCGTTCGACAAATTGTTCGACGCAGGCGCGAAGGTGAAGATGCGGACGTCGATCACCGGCGTCGACCACGCGACTCAGCAGCGCGTCGCCGACAAGGCGTACGCGCTGTTCGTCGCGCAGCTGCAGGCGGCGGGATACGAGGTCGTCGACCGCGCCGGGCTGATCGCGGCCGCGCCCGAATACGCGACTTGGGCGGCGGTGCCCAACTTCTCGGCCGGGCGCTTCGGCACCTATGTCGCGCCGACCGGCCAGTCGCTGTTCTGGCTACAAGGCGACACCGACAAGCGCGATACCTCGGGCACGTTCGGCAATCTTGGCACCGCCTTGCGCGGGACCGAAAGCACCGTCGCGTTCAAACGCTCGCCGTACATCGCCCACGACGGCAACCTCGGCATCCTGACCGTCACGCTCGTCGTCGACTACGGCGTCGCCAGCAGCAGCGGCGAGACGGGCGAGTTCCGCGCGGCGCGGGCGAATTACGAAGTCGGGGTCAACATCGCTGCCGGCAATCTCCAGGACCGCGGCTCGATGTTCCAGTACTGGGGGCCGAAGTCGGGCGGCTTCCCGGCGATCGCCGTCCTCCAGCAGCCGATCCGGACCGACGCATCGATCGGCGAGGTCTCGTCGATCGACCTCAGCCAGCTGAAGAAGAAGGACCGCGATTTCCAGAACATCCAGATCAAGGCCGACCCGGCCAAGTTCGAGGCGGCCGCGAACGAGGTCGTCGCCAGGGTCGTGCCGCTGTTCGTCGCGACGATGAGCGGCAGCAAATAGCGCCGCCATTGGCGTCGGCGCGGCGTCGGCCTAGTCTCGCGGGCAACGACGGGAGACGGATGGTGGGCGAAGCAGGCTGGGTGGCGACGCGCGCGCGGGTCAAGGCGTTCGTCGAGGAGCGGGTGTATCCGGCGGAAGGCGTGCTCGATCACGGCGATCCGGGCGACGCGCGCGGGGTTCTCGCGGGGTTGATGGCGGCGGCGAAGGCCGAGGGGCTGTGGGCACTTGGGCATCCGGTGGCGATCGGCGGGCAGGGGATGCCGTTCCTCGACTATGTCCACGTCAACGAGGTGATCGGGCGGAGCCAGCACGCGATGGTCGCGCTGGGGACGCACTCGCTCCAGGATGCGCTGATGCTCGACCGCTATGCCGCGCCCGAATGGCGGGAGAAATACCTGCTGCCGCTGGTCGCGGGGGAGATCTTCCCGAGCTTCGCGATGACCGAGCCCGACGTCGCCTCGTCCGATCCGACGCAGTTGCAGACGACCGCGACGCTCGAGGGCGAGGAGTGGGTCATTCGCGGACGCAAGTGGTTCACCACCGGGGCGGCGGCGGCGGCGTACACGACGGTGATGTGCCGGACGGAGGACGCGCGCGCGGCGGCACACGCGGCGTTCTCGATGATCGTCGTGCCGACCGATACGCCGGGCTACCGCATCGTCCGCGACACGCCGGTGCTCGGGCTCTACCACGGGCTGTCCGGGCATTACGAGGTCGCGTACGACGACGTCCGCGTGCCGGCCGCGAACCTGCTCGGGCCGCGCGGGCAGGGCTTTGCCATCGCGCAGATGCGGCTCGGGCCGGGGCGGATTTTCCACTGCATGCGCTGGCTGGGGCAGGCGCAGCGGGCGTTCGACCTGATGTGCCGCCGGTTGCACGAACGCAGCGCCGGGGGCGAGCCGCTCGCCGACAAGCAGTTGATGCAGCAGTTCGTGTTCGACAGCGCGGCAGAGATCCAGGCGGCGCGGCTGCTGACGCTCGACGCGGCGGCGAAGATCGACGCGGGGTCGGACGCGCGGATCGAAATCGGGCTGATCAAGGTCGTCGGTGCGAAGATGCTCCACAACGTCGTCGACCGCGCGGTGCAGGTATTCGGCGCGAAGGGCCTGACCCCCGACACCCCGCTCCACATCATGTACCGCCACGCCCGCGAGGCGCGCATCTACGACGGGCCGGACGAGGTGCATGTCACGAGCGTCGGAAAGCGGTTGTTGCGCGCGTATGCGGGCAACGGGCCGGGGATCGACTTCGGGGCGGCGGCTTGATCGAACGGCTCGCGGCGTTGCTGCGCCGAGCCGGGTACGACGCGACGGTTGAGCGAGTAACGCCCCTGTCCGGCGGGGCGTCGTCGGCGACCTTCGCGGTCGACGCGGTGCGCGACGGGGCGGCGTGGCCGCTGATCTTCCAGCGTGGCGAGGGTGCTACGGGGATGGCGAAACGCGCGCAGGCCGACTTGCAACAGATCGCCGGGGCGCATGGGGTGCCGGTCGCGGCGGTGATTGCGATCGCCGGGGCGGACGACGGGCTCGGCGACGGGTTCGTGATGGCGCGGGTCGACGGCGAGGCGCTCGCGCCGCGCTGGCTGAAAGGCGACGCGTTCGCCGCCGCGCGCACGGCGATGACGGCGCAGTGTGGCGCGTCGCTGGCGCGGATTCACGCGATCCCGCTCGCGGCGGTCGCGCACCTGCCGCTCACCGGGGGCAGTACGTCCGAACAATGCGCGGCGCTGTTCGCGCTGTACCGCGGCTTCGGCGTCGACGAACCCGCGTTCGACCTCGCCTTCGCGTGGGTGGCTGCGCGGCTCGGCGACGCGCCGGCGCGGGTGATGTGCCACGGCGATTTCCGCAGCGGCAACTTCATCGTCGATGCGGCGGGACTCGCGGCGGTGCTCGACTGGGAACTCGCGCATCTCGGCGACCATCACGCCGACCTCGGCTGGCTGTGCGTCAACGCGTGGCGCTTCGGGCACTGGCAATGCGCGGTCGGCGGCTTTGGCGAGCGCGCCGCGCTGTACGCCGCGTACGAAGCCGCCGGCGGCGCGGCGGTCGATCCCGCCGAGGCGCACGTCTGGGAAGTCTATGGCACGCTGCGCTGGGGCCTGTCGTGCCTGCAGCTCGCCGACGACCACCTGTCGGGGCGGGTGCGCTCGGTCGAGCGCGCGGCGATCGGGCGGCGGGTCAGCGAAGTCGCCGCCGACCTGTTGTGGCTGCTCGAACACGGGAGCATCTGAATGGCCGGGCACCCCGACGCCGCCGCGCTGATCGCCGCCGTCCGCGATTTTCTGGGCGGGCTGACGCTCGACGGGCGCGACGCGTTCCACGCCAAGGTCGCGGGCAATGTGCTGGCGATCGTCGAGCGCGAGTTGGCGGCGCGGCCCGAGGCAGCGGAGGCGGCGGCGCTTTACCCCTTCGGTCGTCATCCCCGCGTTCGCGGGGACGACGGTGAGGGGAGCGAAGCGGACGCGCTGCGCGCCGACATCTGCGTCCGCATCCGCGCCGGGGACCTCACGCTCGCCACCCCCGGTCTCCTCGACGCCCTCGTCGCGGCGAACGTCGCGCGGCTCGCGGTCGACAATCCACGCTATTCGACCTTCGCGCGGCGAGCAGGCGGCGCCGCGCTATCGAGCTTGGTCACTCCCGCTGCCGCACCGCAGCGATGAACGGTTGCGCGCGCGCGCCAAGGGGTTAAACCGACGGCATTGCGTAATCCTTGAGGAAACGATGGCCTCAGCCACCCGTCCCCGCGGCCCCGCCGCGCAGCGCCCGCTTTCGCCGCACCTGTCGATCTGGCGGTGGCGCGTCAACATGACCGTGTCGATCCTGCACCGCGCGACTGGCAACGCGATGGCGTTCGGCGCGGTCGTGTTGTTCCTGTGGTGGCTGATCGCCGCCGCGACAGGTCCGGCGGCGTACGCGACGTTCTACGCCGCCGCGACGGGGTGGTTCGGCATCCTCGTCGGTGTCGGGCTGACATGGGTGTTCTTCCAGCACATGATGAGCGGTATCCGCCACCTCGTGATGGATACCGGCGCGGCGCTCGACGTCCAGACCAGCCAGACCTTCGCCACGCTGACGATCGTCGGCGCGCTCGTCCTGACCGCGCTGACGTGGGCGGCGATCCTGTTGACCAAGGGCGTCTGAGCATGGGCACGGGAACCGATCTCGGCCGGGTCCGTGGCCTCGGCGCGGCGAAAAGCGGCGTCGGCCACTGGTGGCAGCAGCGGGTGACCGCGGTCGCCAACCTCGGGCTGCTGCTGTGGTTTATCGTCAGCCTCGTCCGGCTGCCGAACCTCGACTATGCGAGCGTCGTGCTGTGGCTGCGGCAGCCTGTCGCTGCGATACCGATGCTCCTTCTCATCGTCTCGGTTTTCTATCATTTTCGGTTGGGCGTGCAGGTGTTCATCGAGGACTATCTGCACAACGAAGGCACCAAGCTGCTCGCGCTGCTGGCGCTTAATTTCTACGCGCTGGGGGGTGCGGCGGCGGCCGTGTTCGCGGTGCTCAAGATCGCGCTTGGAGCCTAAAGCGATGGAATCGTACAAGATCATCGACCACACCTATGACGCGGTCGTCGTCGGCGCGGGCGGCTCAGGCCTGCGCGCGGCGATGGGGATCGCCGAGACCGGGCTCAAGGTCGCGTGCATCACCAAGGTCTTCCCGACGCGGTCGCACACCGTCGCGGCGCAGGGCGGGATCGCCGCCAGCCTCGGCAACATGGGCCCCGACCACTGGCAGTGGCACATGTACGACACCGTCAAGGGCTCCGACTGGCTCGGCGACCAGGACGCGATCGAATATCTGTGCCGCGAAGCCCCCAAGGCAGTGTACGAACTCGAACACTTCGGCGTGCCGTTCAGCCGGACCGAGGAAGGCAAGATCTACCAACGCGCGTTCGGCGGCATGACGCAGGACATGGGCAACGGGCCGCCCGCGCAGCGGACGTGCGCGGCAGCCGACCGCACCGGCCACGCGATGCTTCACGCGCTGTACCAGCAGAGCCTCAAGCACGACACCGACTTCTACATCGAATATTTCGCGATCGACCTGATCATGGTCGACGGCGAGTGCAAGGGCGTGATTGCGCTCAACATGGAAGACGGGTCGATCCACCGGTTCCGCTCGCATTCGGTCGTGCTCGCGACCGGCGGCTACGGCCGCTGCTATTTCTCGGCGACGAGCGCGCACACCTCGACCGGCGACGGCGGCGGCATGGCGATCCGCGCGGGCGTGCCGATGCAGGACATGGAGTTCGTCCAGTTCCACCCGACCGGAATCTACGGCGCGGGCGTCCTCATCACCGAAGGCGCGCGCGGCGAGGGCGGATATCTGACCAACGCGCAGGGCGAGCGCTTCATGGAGCGCTATGCCCCGTCGGCCAAGGACCTCGCCAGCCGCGACGTCGTCAGCCGGTCGATGGCGATGGAAATCCGCGAAGGCCGCGGCGTCGGGGCCGAGGGCGACCACATCAACCTCCACCTCAACCACATCGATCCTGCCGTCCTTGCCGAGCGCCTGCCGGGCATCAGCGAAACCGCGAAGATCTTCGCCGGCGTCGACGTCACCAAGGAGCCGATCCCGGTCACGCCGACGGTCCACTACAACATGGGCGGCATCCCGACGAACTATCACGGCGAGGTCGTGACGCTGCGCGACGGCGACCCCGACTCGGTCGTTCCCGGGCTGTTCGCGGTGGGCGAGGCGGCGTGCGTCTCGGTCCACGGCGCGAACCGGCTGGGGTCGAACTCGCTGATCGACCTCGTCGTGTTTGGCCGCGCGACCGCGCACCGCGTCGGCGCGACGATCAAGCCGTTCACCGCGCACAGCCCACTGCCCAAGGACAGCGCCGACTTCGCGCTCGGCCGCCTCGACGGCTACCGCCACAGCAAGGGCGGGTCACCCACGGCAGCCGTGCGCGGGGCGATGCAAAAGACGATGCAGGCGAACGCAGGCGTGTTCCGCACGAGCGAGGTGTTGGAGGAAGGCGTCCGCAAGATCGACGCGATCTATCAGCGGATGGCCGACATCGGCATCGCCGACCGCAGCATGGTGTTCAACACCGACCTGATCGAAACGCTCGAACTCGACAACATGATCGGGCAGGCGGTGCTGACGATGCACATGGCGGCGTCACGCCACGAAAGCCGCGGCGCGCACATGCACGAGGACTTCCCCAAGCGCGACGACGAGGCGTGGATGAAGCACTCGCTGGGGTGGTTCAGGGATGGCGGGGTGCGGTTGGATACGCGCCCGGTCCACAGCTACACGCTGAGCGAGGATGTTGCGTATATCAAGCCGAAGGCGCGGGTTTATTGATGGCGACCCATACGACGCGCTATTGAGATCTTCGCCGCGTGCGGCGATGCTGGGCTGAAAACGCGACGAGAGGCGGTGTCGGTAATGGCGCTTTGGACCCTGCACGCAGCCTACGACGCTGAAGCCCGTGTCTGGTATACGCTCGATTGCGATGTGCCGGGATTGGTGACCGAGGGCGAGACGCTTGAACGCTTGCGCGAGCGGGCGGCAGCGGTGCTGCCCGAATTGCTCGAGCTGAACGCAAAAGAAATTGACCCGGCCCGCTTGCTCCCGCCGCACGAATTGCGACTGGTCGCCTTCCACGAAAGTACCGTCGCGGTCGCGGCTTAGTGGGGACGGCTTACGGGCGCGAGTTGAAGCGCATCTTGCTAGCCAACGGTTGCACCTTCGTGCGACACGGCAAAGGCGATCACGAAATTTGGCATAGCCCGATCAGTAACCGCCACTTCACCGTCGACGCGGGCGGCAAGAAGAAATTCACCGCTGAGAGTTCGCTCAAACAGGCGGGGATTAAGGAGCGGATCCGGTAGCGGCGACGCTAACCCGCCGCCTCCAGCCGATTAGCCAGCCACATCTTTATCAGCGCTTGCCGCGTCACGCCGCGATGCTTCGCCTGAACGTCGAGGCGTTCGACCATCCATGACGGGAAGTCGACGTTAACGCGCTTCGGTTCGAGGCCGGGGCGGCGCGACGACGACCAGTCGATATATTCACTGATGTCTTCGCCGTCGTCGAATTTACGGTCAAACTCTTCGGCGGTAATAGTCTTCGCGCTCCCGGTCGCGGGATCGCCGGACCGAGATAAGGCGGATGCGCTCGCCACGCGAGGTGACGACCGCCGTCCAGCATTTGCCGTCGATTTCGCCAACGACGAGGCTTCGCTTTTCGTTGCCATAGGACCCAGTCTCCAGTGCGACCCGACGCTGATCTAGCCAAAGTGCCTGTGCCGCGACGAAATCAATCGTGCTTGTCGGCGTTCGCTGCGCTCTTCGCCGGATCGAATTTAAAGAGCATCACGCCAACGATATACCCTGGAAACGGGATAGTTTCTATACCTTAGCGCCACCGCAAATTACCTCTCGACAGCTCCCCCACCGACTTCACCCCCATCAGCTTCATATCCCGCTCGATCTCGCCCCTCAGCTTGCCGAGAATCCGCTCGACCCCCGGCTGCCCCGCCGCCGCAAGCGCGTACAGATACATTCGCCCGCCCGAGCACGCCTTCGCGCCGACGCTCAGCGCCTTGAGCACATGGCTCCCGCGCCGGATGCCGCCGTCGCAGATCACGTCGAGCCGGTCGCCGACCGCGTCGACGATCTCGGCGAGCTGATCGAAGGGGGC
>JBBSFF010000047.1:0-10222 GCA_038238995.1 Sphingomonadales bacterium | reverse complement strand
TCGCGCGGATGGTCGCGACCAAGGCGGTGTTCGGCGACACCAAGTATGGCCATGTCGCCCAGGGGACGATCGCGTCGTTGCGGGCGATCACCCGCGCCGACCTGACGGCGGCGTATGACGCATCGACCGTGGCGGGCAAGACGCTGATCATGACGGGTGACATCGACATCGATCAGGCGGTGGTGTTGGCGACCAAGGCGTTCGGCGACTGGCCGGGGGCGCCGCGCAACCGCCTCGGGCTTACCGAAACGCTCAACGACGCCACGGTCTACCCGACGCCGCGGACGATCGTCGTCGATTTGCCCGGCGCGGCGCAGGCGTCGGTCGTCGTCGCGCGCCCCGCCATCGCCCGGTCCGACCCGGCCTATTATCCGGCGATCGTCGCCAACGCCGCGCTCGGCGGCGGCTTCTCGTCGCGGCTCAACGTCGAAATCCGGGTCAAGCGCGGGTTGGCGTATGGCGCGAACAGCGGCATCGACGCGCGCCGCGGGGTGGGCTCGCTGACCGCCGCGACCGCGACGAAGAACGCGAGCGCCCCCGAAGTCGCCGGACTGATCGCCACCGAGCTCAGGAAAATGGGCAGCGAGCCGGTGCCGCTGCCCGAGCTGAAGATCCAGCAGGCGGTGCTCAATGGCGGTTTCGCGCGGTCGGTCGAGACCGTGGCGGGGCTCGCCGGGCGGCTCGCGGGGCTGGCGATCGACGAAATTCACCTCGCCGAACTCGCGAACTATTCGACCTCGGTCAACGCGGTCACGCCGGGGACGATCACTGCGGCGGCGGCGACGCTGTTCGATCCGGCGAAGGCGAGCACGATCATCGTCGGCGACGCGAAGGTGTTCCTGCCCGCGCTCGACAAGGCGGGGATCAAGGCCGAGGTCATCCCGGCGGCATCGCTCGATCTCGATGCGATCACGCTGAAGAAGTGATCGGGGTCTTCGCGTCGGCGCAGCTCGGCCACGCGCCCGACCGTGAACTGCACAACGGCGGCTGGATGCCGCACGCCGAGACCCCGGCGCGGGCGGCAGCGATCGTCGCCGCGCTGCCGCCGCTGATCGCCGCGCGCGATTTCGGCCGCGCACCGATCGTGCGCGTCCACACCGCCGAATATGTCGATTTCCTCCGCGATGCCCACGCGCTGTGGCAGGCGGCGGGGCGCGAGGGCGATGCGCTGCCGTACGTCTGGCCGGTCGCCGGGCGGCGGCCCTTGACGCTCACGCGGATCGACGCGCTGCTCGGGCGGTTCAGCTTCGATGCGGCGACGCCGATCGCGGCAGGCACGTGGGAAGCGGCGTATTGGGGGGCGCAGACCGCGCTGACCGCGCTCGCGCCGCTGCTCGACGGCAGCCAGCGGGTCGGCTTCGCATTGTGCCGTCCGCCGGGCCACCATGCGGGGGCGGACTATTTCGGCGGCTATTGCTATCTCAACAATGCCGCGGTCGCGGCGCAGGCGACGCGCGACGCCGGGCATGCGCGGGTCGCGGTCCTCGACATCGACTATCACCACGGCAACGGCACGCAGGATATCTTCCGCGCCGACCCGAGCGTATTCTACGCCTCGATCCACGCCGACCCGGCGACCGACTATCCATTCTACTGGGGCCATGCCGACGAGGTCGGCGAAGGCGCGGGCGCGGGGGCCACGCTCAACCTGCCGTTGCCGCGCGGGACCGGCATCGTGCCGTATCTCGCGGCGGTCGAAGGGGCGCTCGCGGCGCTGGCGCGGTTCGACCCGTCGCTGCTGGTGGTTTCGTTCGGCGCCGACACCTTCGCCGGCGACCCGATATCGGGGTTCGCGCTGGCGACGGCAGACTATCCCGCCGTCGCCGCGCGGGTCGCGCGCCTGATGCGCCCGACCCTGATCGTCATGGAAGGCGGCTACGCGACCGCCGAACTAGGGGCCAATGTCGCTGCCTTCCTGTCGGGGTTTGCTGCTTAAAGAATGTGCTTCGTGCCGCGGGCGCGGTTGTGCTTCAGCCGCTCGATGTGCCGTGCGGCGGCGTCCTGCATGTCGTGGACGCGCTTGGTGTTCATGGCGCTCATGTGCCCGCCGTGGCGCGCCTTGGTGTGCAGCTTGGCGCGGGTGATCAGATCCTGCTCCTGGCGCAACGTGCGCGCTTCGTGGGCGGTCAGCGCGCCGCTGCGGACACCGGCGTCGATCGACGTGCGCTGGGCGACTTGGCGGGCGTTGATCGCGGCGGCGGCCGGTCCGGCGACGGCGACGGTCATCAGCGCGGCGGTCGCGGCGAGGAAGAATTTGTTCATGCGATGAAGCTCCGATTGACGTGATTCGAATATCACGGTCCGGCAACGAGCACGGTGGCGAAACGATCCGTGGGGCTTGCCGAAATTTTCGGCGATCTGTATCGCATGGATCATACACCACGCCCGAAGGATCCTTATGCGCCCGATCGTTTTTGCGGCCTCGCTCCTCGCCGTCGCCATCGCCACCGCCGCGTCGGCCAAGCCGCAGAACGGCACCTTCGGAATCGACACGGCGGGGATGGACCGGTCGGTCAAGCCCGGCGACGACTTCTGGTCGTACGCCAACGGTGCGTGGGACAAGACGACGCCGATTCCCGCCGACCGCGCGGGGTGGGGCAGCTTCTACATCCTCGACGATTTGTCGCGCACGCGCACCCGTAGCATCATCGAGGACGCCGCTAGGGCCGGGTCCGGCGGCGATGCCGATGCCGTCCGCGTCGGCACGTATTTCGCGTCGTACATGGATGAAGCCGCGATCGAGGCGAAGGGCATCGCGCCGCTCAAGCCCGCGCTCGACCGCATCGCCGCGATCACGACGCGCGCCGATCTCGCCCGCGCGCTTGGGGCCGATCAGCGCACCCGGATATCCGGACCGTTCGCGCTCGGCGTCGAGCAGGATCCGAAGGACCCGGTGCATTACATGGTCGGCATGTCGCAAAGCGGCCTCGCGATGCCCGACCGCGATTATTATCTCGTCGAAACGCCGAAGTTCGCCGACACGCGGGCGAAGTACGTCGCGCATGTCGCCCGGATGTTCGCCCTCGCCGGGATGACCGATGTCGACGCCCGCGCCAAGGCGGTATTCGCGCTCGAAAAGGATATCGCGCAGGTCCATTGGACGCAGGTCGAAAACCGCGATCCGGTGAAGACGTACAATGTGCGCTCGCCCGCCGCGCTCGCGGCCGAGGCCCCCGGGGTCGACTGGCCGGTGTTTTTCGCCGCCGCCGGCGTGGCGAACGAGACGCGGATCGACATCGCCCAGCCGACCGCGTTCACCGGCATGGCGAAGCTGGTCGCCGACCGGCCGATCGTAGTGTGGAAGGACTATCTCGCGCTCCGCGTGCTCAAGTCGCGCGCCGGGGTGCTGCCGAAGGCGTTCGTCGACGAGAATTTCGCCTTCAATGGTACCGTCCTGTCGGGGCAGCCGCAGAACCAGCCGCGGTGGAAGCGCGGCGTCGGCTCGGTCAGCGGCGCGATGGGCGAGTCGGTCGGCAAGCTCTACGTCGCCAAATACTTCACGCCCGAGGCGAAGGCGAAGGTCGACGCGCTCGTCCACGACCTGTTGACGTCGATGGGGCAGCGGATCGACGAGGTCGACTGGATGTCGCCGGTGACGAAAGTCGAGGCGCGCAAGAAGCTCGCGACCTTCGATCCGAAGCTCGGCTATCCGACGCGATGGCGCGATTATTCGAAACTGGTTGTCGTCGCCGGCGACCCCGTGGGCAACGTCGACCGTGCCTCCGCGTTCGAATACGACCGTAACCTCGCCAAGCTCGGCGGCCCGCTCGACCGGACCGAATGGGGCATGACCCCGATGACGATCAACGCCTATTATAATCCGTCGATGAACGAGATCGTCTTTCCGGCGGCGATCATGCAGCCGCCGTTCTTCGATCCCGACGCCGACCCGGCGGTCAACTACGGCGCGATCGGCGCGGTGATCGGCCACGAGATCAGCCATGGTTTCGACGATCAGGGACGCCAGTACGACGCCAGCGGCGCGCTGCGCGACTGGTGGACGCCCGCCGACGCCACGGCATTCAACGCGCGCGCGGCGAAGCTCGTGAAGCAGTACGACGGGTACGAGCCGCTGCCGGGCTCGCATATCAACGGTTCGCTGACGCTCGGCGAGAATATCGCCGACGTGGCGGGGCTGCGGATCGCGTACGAGGCGTACCGCCTGTCGCTCCACGGCAAGCCCGCCCCGGTGATCGACGGGCTGACCGGCGATCAACGCTTTTTCATCGGCTTCGGTCAGGCGTGGCGCGGCAAGAACCGCGATGCCTCGGTCCTCGCGCAGCTGACCTCGGACCCGCATTCGCCCGAAAGGCAGCGCGCGTTCGAAGTCCGCAACTTTGACCCGTGGTACGCCGCCTTCGACGTCAAGCCGGGCGACCGGCTGTACCTCAAGCCCGAGGACCGGGTCCGCATCTGGTAGCCGCGGCTATTCCACGACCGAATGTTCGGGGTCGACCACGAGCTTCTTCGGGGTCCGGAGCAGCAATACCAGCGGGATTGCGGCGAGCGACAGCCACATCATCAGCGTGAAGTCGTCGAGATAGGCGATCATCGCCGACTGACGGTTGACCGCCGCGTCGAGCAGCGCGACGACCGTATCGCCAGTCGCGCCCAACGCGCGGGCGATGTTGGGGTCGGCCCCGGGCACGGTGAACGGGCTCACCGCCGCGCCTAAATCGGCGTGTGCGACCTGCATCTGGCGGGAGAGGATACCGACCGACAGGCTGACCCCGACCGACCCGCCGAGGTTGCGCAACAGGCTGAAGAAGCTCGCCGCCTCGGTCCGCAGCGCGGGCGGCACGGTCGAGAAGGCGAGCGTGTTGAGCGGCACGAAGATCAACCCGAGCCCGAAACCCTGGAACAGTCCGGTCCAGAGGAACGGCGACGATCCCATGTCGGGCGAAAAACCGGTCATCGTGTACATCGTCACTGCGGTCATCGCCATGCCGGTCATGATCATGATCCGCGCGTCGATCCGCCCGATCAGCCGCCCGACGAGGAGCATCCCCGCCATCGTCCCCACCCCGCGCGGCGCCATCGTCAGCCCCGAGGTGACGACCGGATAGCCGTACAGCTGTTCGAGCATCGGCGGCAGCAGCGCGCTCGTCGCGATCTGGAGCATGCCGACGAGGAAGATGAAGGCGAACCCGGTGACGATGTTGCGATCGCGCAACAGCTGTGCGGGCAGGATGGTGTCGCGCGCTGTCAGCGTATGGACGCCGAACACCCACAGGCCGATTGCACACACCGCCGCTTCGATCCGCACCTCCCAAGACGCGAACCAGTCGAGTTGCTGGCCGCGGTCGAGCATCAACTGCAGCGCGCCGATGCCGATGCCGAGCGCGATGAAACCGAACGCATCGAACCGCCGCAGCATCTTCCCCGGGCTCGGCAGCACCGCGAGCGCGCCGAACAGCGCCAGCAGGCCGAACGGCAGGTTGACGAAGAACACCCAGCGCCAATTGTAATTGTCGGTCAGCCACCCGCCGAGCACCGGCCCCATCACCGGCCCGACCATGATGCCGACCCCCCACAGCGCCATCGCCTGGCCGTGCTTTTCGCGCGGGTAGGCGTCGAGCAGGAACGCCTGCCCGAGCGGCGCGAGGAACGCCCCCGACGCGCCCTGAAGCAGTCGGAAAAACACCATCTGTTCGAGCGACTGGGCGAGCCCGCACAACATCGATGCGACGACAAAGCCGCCGATCGCCAGCACGAACAGCCGCTTGCGCCCGACCTTGCCGCCGACCCACGCGGTCAGCGGCGTCGCGATCGCGGCGGCGACGATGTACGACGTCAGCACCCACGTCACCGTGTCCGACGCCGCGCCGAGGCTCGCCTGCATGTGCGGCAGCGCGACGTTGGCGATCGTCGAATCGAGCACCGTGATGAACGTCGCCAGCATGACGACGCACGTCACGAGCAGCGGGTTGACCGCCTTCGCCGCGGGCGCGGCGGGGAAGGAGAGGGCGGCGGGGGCCATCTAAGCCGCCCCCGCCGCGCGAATTGTCGTTCGGCAGGTCAACGCCCCGCCGCCAGATCGACCGTCACCCGCGCGCTCAGCCCGGCGACCGGCGACAAACCGCGGTGGTCGTCGATCGCGATCCGGACGGGGACGCGCTGGACGACCTTGACCCAGTTGCCGGTCGCGTTCTGCGCCGGCAGGACCGAGAATTCGGACCCCGTGCCGCCGCCGATGCTCGCGACATGCCCGGTCAGCGGCGTGCTCGGATAGGCGTCGAGCGTGACCCTCGCCGGCTGGCCGACGCGCATGTGGTCGAGGTCGGTCTCCTTGAAATTCGCCTCGATCCAATCGTGCTGCGACACCAGCAGGCTCAGCGTCGGCACCCCGGTGAAGACGATCTGCCCGGGCTGGATCTTCGCTGTCTGGCTGGCGAGCCCGTCGGCGGGCGCGCGCACCGTCGTCCGCCGCAGGTCGAGCGCCGCCTTGTCGCGCGCCGCCCGCGCCGCCAGCACGAGCGGGTGGCGATCGATCACCCCGCCCGGCGCGCCCGCCAGCATTGCGGCGGCGTTGGCCTCGTCCGACTGCGCCGAACTGAGGTCGCTCCGCGCCTGCGCCAGCATATGCTCGGCCTGTTGCAGCCGGGCGCGGGTGGTGAAGCCGTCCTTCATCAGATCCTGCTGGCGCCTGAGATCGATCGTGTCGTAGGCGACCGCCTCGCGCTTGCCGGCGACGTCGGCCCCCTTGCCGGCAAAGGTTTGGCGCATGCCCGCGACCTGCGCGCGCGCGGTCGCGAGGTTCGCCTCGGCCTGTTCGAGCGTGATCCGGAACGGCTCGGGGTCGATCGTGAACAGCACCGCGCCGCGCTTGACCGACTGGCTTTCGCGCACGTCGACGGCGACGACGCGCCCGGTGATGTCGGCGCTGATCGACACCTTGTCCTGCGCGACATAGGCGTTGTCGGTCGACACCGATTTGCCGCCGGTCAGCCAGTAATAGCTGCCCGCCGCGATGATCGCGAACGGCACGAGCAGCATCAGGACGGGGCGGCGCAGCCGCTGCCACCGCGTGCGCGACGGCGTGGCGAGCGCCCGGTCACGGCCGACGACATCGTGCATCATCGGGCTCCCGACTTGCGGCCGTACGGTTCGGCGCGCGACGATAGATTGGTGCGGATCGCAACGAGCGCGGCCATCACGGCGGCAACGGTCGCCGGGTCGAGCCCGGCGCGCGCCTCGTCGACGACCTCCTCGCCAATGCCGCGCAGTTTCTCGAGCAGGGGGTGCGCGGTCGCGGTCAGATGGAGCCGCCACGCGCGGCGGTCGGCGGGGTCGGCGCGGCGTTCGACGAGCGCGGCTTCCTCGAGCCGGTCGACCATGCGGCAGAGCGTGATCGTCTCGACCTCGAGATATTCGGCGAGCCCGGTTTGGTTGATCCCCTCGTTACGCGACAGCGCGAACAGCACCTGCCACTGCGCGCGGCTGACGCCGAGGCTGCGGGCCTTGGCGTCGAACCGCCGCCGCAGCAGGCGGCTGGTATCGCCGAGGAGGAAAGCGAGCGAGTCCTGTGTCATGCAGCCAAGATAATATGCATGCTTGTAATCAGCAAGTCGTTTGGTGTTGCGATGCGACATAATTTCTGGGTGCAGCTTCGTGCGCGAACTTGTGCGCGGGGCCGAAACGCTCCTCTTCGCTCGCGGGGAGGATCGACGACGGCGGGTAGACGTCGGTTCCGTCATTAACCGGAGCGGTACTTCCACGGTGTTAAGTTAGGGTTCGCTCCAAGCCGTTGGCTTCGAACGACAATAGGGTTTCGCGCGGTAATTTCGGCCCATCGTCGGCGTTAAGTTAACCAGGCGATCGACGCTCGCGCGCCTAATTCGGCTTCACCGTTGGCGTAATCTGCGGCAGCACTGATTGCGGGACCTCGCCGCGGTTGCGCGACACCCGGTACTGGTCCTGCAGCGCCTGGTTGCACCCGGTGCCGCCGCCCGGCCCGACCGCGCTGCACGACCCGATGCCGCCGCCTGCGCCGCCGGCATCGTCGCCGAGCAGGTTGCGGCGGTTGGCGACGTTGGGGCTGAGCGCCTGCGCATCGCTGCGAACGCCCGGCGGGATGCGGTACCGGTCCTCGTCGGGGCGCCGCGCGCAGACGATGATCTCGTTAGGGTCGGTCGACTTCGGGCACGGATCGGTGCCGAACACCTCGACGATCTTCTGCCGCGGCAGGCTGGTGTCGGTCGGCGCGGGCTTGAGCATCGACTGCGCCGCGACCGGTGTTCCGGTCGTCGTCGCCAGCAGCATCAACAGGGGGATCGTCGCACGCGTCATGGCTTTACTCCCGCCGATTACTGCCCCGCTGTAGCAGAGGCGCGGGCGCGCTCAACCGGCGATCGCGCGCCCGTCAGTGTAACGCGCTGCCGCCGACGGTGATCCGGTGCATCAGCCGCGAATGGCCGTGATAGTCGTTCATCGCGAAGTGCCACGTCGCGCGATTGTCCCAGATCGCGACCGATCCGGGCGCCCACGCGAAACGGCAGGTGATCTCGGGCCGCATCGCCTGGGCATAGAGATACTGCAGCAGCGGCAGGCTTTCCTCGCGCGTCCACCCCTCGAAGCGCAGGGTGAAGGCAGGGTTGACGAACAGCGCCTTGCGCCCGCTTTCGGGGTGGGTGATGACGACCGGGTGCGTCGCGCCGGTGACGATGTCCTGCCCCTTGAGCGTGTCGCGCAGGTCGCTCGCCGCATACACACCGGTCGGGCCATAGATATGGTCCGCCGAATGGAAGGCGCGGAGGGTGGCGAGCGTCGCCTTCAGTCCATCCGACAGGCCGTCGTACGCCGCGTACATGCTGGCGAACAGCGTATCGCCGCCGGTCGGCGGGGTTTCGCGCGCGACGAGGATCGACCCCATCGCCGGGATCTGGTCGTAGCTGTGATCGGTGTGCCAGCCGCCGCCGATATTCGCGGTCTGGCCCTTGTCCTTGGCGACGATCGCGATCTCGGGGTGCGTCGGATCGGTCGGGAAGAACAGGTTGATGTCGATCGGGCCCCAGCGCCGCGCGAAGGCGATGTGCTGCTCGGGGGTCAACGACTGGTCGCGGAAGAAGATCGCGCCGTGGTCGGCGAGCGCGGCGCGCAAGGCACCGACCTGCCGGTCGGACACGCCGCCGAGGTCGACTCCGTCGATCAGCGCGCCGCAATACGACGACATCGGCTCGATCTGCAGATCGACAGGCATGGCGGTCTCCCCGTTCGCGGTGTGCCCGATCGTACACGATAGCCGGTGACGGATACAGCCCGGCGCTTGCCCGGGGGCGGGACCAATCTTTCGGCGGACCGGCCGCGCCTGCCGGAACCGGCACGACAAAGCAACGTTATTGGCTGGCGAAGGGAGCCGCTGATGTCACCGTTGTTAATCGCCATGACCCTGCTCGGCTGCAGCGATGCCGGCGACCAGTGCCAGACCGTCCGCGTCCTCGCCCCGCGCTATGTCAGCGTCGATGCGTGTAACGCCGCCGCGAGCGATATCCTGACCCGGCTGACCGAGGCGGACGCGCCGGTGATGGCGGTGCGCTGCCAGAAAACCGACGGCCCGCAGGTCGCGATCGCGTCGCGCTAGGCGGTCAGTCGAACAGGCTCGATACAGAGCTTTCCTCGCTCGTCCGCCGCATCGCTTCGGCGAGCAGCGGCGCGATCGTGATGATCCGGATTTTCTTTGCCGCCCGGACGACGTCTAGCGGAGCAATCGAATCGGTGATGACCAGTTCGGTCAGCTCGGACGCCTCGACCCGCGCCACCGCGCCGCCCGACAGCACGCCGTGGGTGATGTAGGCGGTGACGCTCGTCGCGCCCGACTGCATCAACGCGGCCGCCGCATTGCACAGCGTTCCGCCCGAATCGATGATGTCGTCGACGAGCACGCAGGCGCGACCGGACACGTCGCCGATGATGTTCATCACTTCGGACTCGCCGGGGTTCTCGCGACGCTTGTCGACGATCGCGAGCGGGGCGTTGCCGAGGCGCTTGGCCAGCGCGCGGGCGCGGAGCACGCCGCCGACATCGGGCGAGACGACGGTGAGGTTGGTCTTCGGCAGCCGCGCGACGATATCGGCGTGCATCACCGGCGCGGCGAACAGATTGTCGGTTGGAATGTCGAAGAAGCCCTGGATCTGACCGGCATGCAGGTCGACCGACAGCACACGGTCGGCGCCGGCGACGGTGATCAGGTTGGCGACGAGCTTGGCCGAGATCGGCGTCCGCG
>JBBSFF010000046.1:0-10320 GCA_038238995.1 Sphingomonadales bacterium | reverse complement strand
CGGGCAGGCACGCTTGGTGCCCCATTCGGGATTGACCACTGATCAGAACTCCGGGCGGCGCGGGGAGGCCCCGGCGCGACAAGCGCGGGTCATTGCCACACGCCCGGGGGGCTGTCAAAACGCGCCCCGGTTCGCACTCGCGAACCGCAAACCGAGAAGCCCATGGATGCCCCGCAGCCGCTTTCGCTTCGCGCCGAGGGGCCGCTGACCGGCACCGTCACCGTTCCCGGCGACAAGTCGATCTCGCACCGCGCGCTGATGTTCGGCGCGCTCGCGGTCGGCGAGACCGTCGTCGACGGGCTGCTCGAGGGCGAGGACGTGCTCGCGACCGCCGCGGCGCTCCGCGCGATGGGGGCGGAGATCGTCAAGACCGGGGACCGTTGGCATATCTGGGGGGTCGGCGTTGGCGGGCTGCTCCAGCCGCAAACCGCGCTCGACATGGGCAATTCGGGGACCTCGACGCGGCTGCTGATGGGGCTACTCGCGAGCCACCCGGTCACCGCGACCTTCGTCGGCGACGCATCGCTGTCCGCGCGCCCGATGGCGCGGGTAACGGTCCCGCTCGGGCTGATGGGGGCGAGTTTCGCGACCGCGCCCGGCGGGCGGCTGCCGCTGACGATGACCGGGCGCTGCCCGGCGGTGCCGCTACATTATGTCCTTCCGGTCGCGTCGGCGCAGGTCAAGTCGGCGGTGCTGCTCGCCGGATTGAACGCGCATGGGCGGACGACGGTGGTCGAGCGCGAGGCGACGCGCGACCACAGCGAGCGGATGCTCCGCGCCTTCGGGGCCGAGGTTCGCGTCGAGGAGACGCCCGAGGGCCGGGCGATCACCGTCACCGGCGAGGCCGAAATGCGTCCGCAAGCGATCACGGTGCCCGGCGATATTTCGTCGGCGGCGTTTCCGGTCGTCGCCGCGCTGATCGTGCCGGGCAGCCGGGTGACGATCGCCGGCGTCGGGGTCAACCCGACCCGCGACGGGCTGCTCCGCGTGCTGGCAATGATGGGGGGCGACGTCACGCTGCACCAGCGCCGCGAGGTCGGCGGCGAGCCGGTTGCCGACATCGTCGCCGTCGCCGGACCGCTGACGGGCATCGAGGTGCCGCCCGTGATCGCCGCGTCGATGATCGACGAGTTCCCCGTCCTGTTCGTCGCCGCCGCCTTCGCGAGCGGGACGACGGTAATGCGGGGCCTCGGCGAGCTCCGCGTCAAGGAAAGCGACCGCATCGCGGTGATGGCGGCGGGGCTGACGGCGTGCGGGGTCCGCGTCGAGGAATTGCCCGACGGGCTGATCGTCCACGGCAACGGCGGTGAACTTGTCGCGGGCGGGGCGACGGTCGCGGCGTCGCTCGACCACCGCATCGCGATGAGCCTCGCCGTGCTCGGGCTGCGCACGCGCGCGGCGGTGACGGTCGACGACGCGCGGCAGGTGGCGACGAGCTTCCCCGGCTTCGTCGACCTGATGACGGGCCTGGGCGCGGTTCAGCGCCCGGTGTAGCCGCGGAACCAGTCGACGAATTTCGGGATGCCGGCGTCGAGGCGCGTCGTCGGCGTCCAGCCGAGATCGCGGGTCGTCGCGACGATGTCGGCGAAGGTCGCGGGGACGTCGCCGGGCTGCATCGGCAGGAGCTCGCGGACCGCGTCGCGCCCCGTCGCCGCCTCGATCAGCGCGACGAGCCGCTCGACGGCCTCGGGCGTATTGTTGCCGAGGTTGTAAATGCGATGCGCGGCGGTGTGCGGATACTTGTGCGGGGCGTCGAGCGCGCGCACGATACCGTCGACGATATCGTCTATGTACGTGAAATCGCGACACATTTCGCCGCCGTTGAACAGCTGGATCGGCTCGCTGTGTAGGATTCGTTCGGTGAATTTCCAGATCGCCATGTCGGGACGCCCCCACGGCCCGTAGACCGTGAAAAAGCGCAATCCGGTCAAGGGGATAGCGTAAAGCTGCGCATAGCTTTCGCTCATCAGCTCGTCGGCGCGCTTGGTCGCGGCATACAGCGAAACCGGGTGGTCGGCGCGGTCCTCGACCGAGAACGGCAGCTTGGTGTTGGCCCCGTACACCGACGACGACGAGGCATAGACCATGTGGCGCAACCCGTTGGTTTGCCTCGCGATTTCTAGCAGGTTGAGATGCCCGGCAAGGTTCGACCGGACATAGCTGTGCGGGTCGACGAGCGAATGCCCGACCCCGGCCTGCGCCCCGAGATGGACGATTCGGTCGAACGAATGCCCCGCCAACGCCGCCGTCAGCGCGGCGAAGTCGCTGAAATCGCACCGGATAAACGTAAACTCGCCTTCAAGCTGCGCCAGCCGATCGCGCTTCAGTTGCGGATCGTAATAGGCGTTGAGATCGTCGATCCCAACCACCGTCTCGCCGCGCTCCAGCAACGCCTTGGCGGTGTGAAACCCGATGAACCCGGCGACGCCGGTGACGAGGACCGTCATCGTCGGACGACTTCGCTTGCGACGATTGCGGCGATTCGGTTGGCGGCGTGGCCATCGCCATACGGCCGGATCGCAGCCGCCATGCGGGCGTGAACCGCATCGTTTTCAATCACTTCGCTCGCCGCCGCGACGATCGCCGCCGGGTCGGTGCCGATCAGTCGCGCCGCCCCGCCCGCGACGCCTTCGGGCCGCTCGGTCGTATCGCGCAGGACGAGCACCGGGCAGCCGAACGCCGGGGCCTCCTCCTGCACCCCGCCCGAATCGGTCAGCACCAGCCGCGCCCTGCGGAGGAGGGTGACGAACGCGAAGTAGCGGAGTGGCGCGACCAGCGCGACATTCGGCAGCGTCGCCAATCGCTCCCGTATCACCGCCCCGGCGGCGGGATTGGGGTGGAGCGGCACGACGATGTCGATGTCGTGGGTCGCGGCAAGCCTTGCCACCGCCTCGGCGATCGCGCCCATCCGCGCATGATTTTCGCGGCGATGCGCCGTGACCAAAATCAACGGGCGGCCGGCCCGAAGTGGCGGCAGCCCCGCCTCGACCAGCGCCCGCAGGTCATCGTCGGTCGCCAGCCGCTCGTCGGCGAGCCGCAGCGCGTCGATCACCGGGTTGCCGGTGACGGTGATCGCGAACCACGCGATCCCTTCGCGCACGAGCGCCGCCTCCGCCGCGCGTGTCGGCGCAAAATGATGCGTCGCGAGCTGGGCGATCAGGCGGCGATGCATGTCCTCAGGGAACGGCTCGACCGCGCCGCTGCGCAACCCGGCTTCGACATGCCCGAGCGGCACGCGCGCATACGCCGCCGCCAGCGCCCCGGCGAACGTCGACGCGGTGTCGCCCTGGACGACGACCATTCCCGGCTGCAGGCGGTCGACGACGTCGCCGAGCAGCGGCAGTGCGCTTGCGACGAAGCCTTGCGGCGTCTGGCCGGGCTGCATCAGGTCAAGGTCGAGGTCGGGGGCGAGCCCGAAGTCGGCGAGCGCCGCGCGGGTCAGGTCGTGCTGCTGACCAGTGCTGCACAATGTCACCGCGACCCCGCGCGCGGCAAGCGCGTGCACCACCGGCGCGAGCTTGATCGCCTCGGGGCGTGTCCCAAGCACGCAGAGCACGCCGCCCATCGATGATATGCCCCGGCTCATCGCCCGCGAGTATCGGCCAGCGGCGGGGTCGACACAACCACCGTGTCCGCTATGCCGTCGTGCGATGATCCCGCTCGTCCGCCTCGTTATCGCCGTCGACGGCCCCGCCGCGAGCGGCAAAGGCACCGTCGCGCGCGCGCTCGCCCGGCATTTCGGCCTCGGCCACCTCGACACCGGCAAGCTCTACCGCGCGGTCGGGCTCGCGGTGCGGCGCGGCGGTGGTGACCCTGGCGACGCGGCGCGCGCCGAAGTGGCAGCGGTCGATCTCGACGAGGCGCTGCTCGACGACCCCGACCTGATGAGCGCCGAAAACGCGCAGGCCGCGTCGATCGTCTCGGCGCACCCGGCAGTTCGCGCCGCGCTGCTCGCCCGGCAACGCGCGTTCGCCGCGCAGGCGGCGGGCGCGGTACTCGACGGGCGCGACATCGGCACGGTTATCGCCCCCGATGCCGCGGCCAAACTCTTCGTCACCGCCAGCCCCGACGTCCGCGCCGCGCGCCGCGCCGCCGAACTCGCGCGAGCTGGGCACATCCTCAGCCACGAGACCGTCCTCGGCGACATCCTTGCCCGCGACGCACGCGATTCGGGACGGCACGCGGCGCCGCTGACGATGGCCGCCGACGCCGTCTTGCTCGATACGACGAATCTCGATATAGGCACCGCCGTCGCTCAAGCGATCGCGCTCGTCGAAGCGCGGCTGCGGGGCGGCTAGCAGACATTGGGATCGGGCGCAGGCAAGAGCCTTCGCCCGGGCAACGCCTGTAAATCAAGGCCGGGGGCATGGTGTCGTCGGTCGGCGCTGAACGGGCGGCATGGTGCCGGACCCGACGATAAAGGTACGAAATTTTATGGCTTCTGCTGCCCAACCGACCCGCGACGATTTCGCGGCGATGCTCGAAAGCTCGCTCGGCAAGAATCAATCGTTCGAAGGGCGGGTGGTCAAAGGCCGTGTCACCGCGATCGAGAACGACCTCGCCGTAATCGATGTCGGGTTGAAGTCGGAAGGGCGCGTCCCGCTCCGTGAATTCGCCGCCCCGGGCATGAAGGCCGAGATCGCCGTCGGTGACGAGGTCGAAGTCTATGTCGACCGCGTCGAGAACGCGATGGGCGAGGCGATGCTGTCGCGCGACCGCGCCCGCCGCGAAGCCGCGTGGGATACGCTCGAAACCCAGTACGCCGCGAACGAACGCGTCGAAGGCGTCATCTTCGGCCGCGTCAAGGGCGGCTTCACCGTCGACCTGTCGGGTGCCGTCGCGTTCCTGCCCGGTAGCCAAGTCGATATCCGCCCGGTCCGCGACGTTACCCCGCTGATGAACCTGCCGCAGCCGTTCGTCATCCTCAAGATGGACCGCAAGCGCGGTAACATCGTCGTCTCGCGCCGCTCGATCCTTGAAGAGTCACGCGCTGAAGCCCGCACCGGGCTGATCCAGTCGCTCGCCGAGGGCCAGATCGTCGACGGCGTTGTCAAGAACATTACCGACTACGGCGCCTTCGTCGACCTCGGCGGCATCGACGGCCTGCTCCACGTCACCGACATGAGCTACAAGCGCGTCGGCCACCCGAGCGAAGTCCTCAACATCGGCGACACGCTCCGCGTCCAGATCGTCCGCATCAACCGCGAGACGCAGCGTATCAGCCTCGGCATGAAGCAGCTCGAGGCCGATCCGTGGATCACCGCGGCGGCGAACTATCCGGTCGACAGCCGCCACACCGGACGCGTCACCAACATCACCGAATACGGCGCGTTCGTCGAACTCGAAGCCGGCATCGAGGGTCTCGTCCACGTCAGCGAGATGTCGTGGGTCAAGAAGAACGTCCACCCCGGCAAGATTGTCTCGACCAGCCAGGAGGTCGAGGTCATCGTCCTCGAGGTCGACGAGGAGAAGCGTCGGATTTCGCTCGGCCTCAAGCAGGCGCAGCGCAACCCATGGGAGGTCTTCGCCGAACAATATCCGGTCGGCACGATCGTCGAGGGCGAAGTCAAGAACGCGACCGAATTCGGCCTGTTCATCGGGCTGGACGGCGACGTCGACGGCATGGTCCACATGTCCGACATCGCGTGGGGCCTCAGCGGCGAACAGGCGCTCGCCTCGCATCACAAGGGCGAGCGCATCCGCGCCAAGGTCATCGAGGTCGATGTCGAGAAGGAGCGCATCAGCCTGTCGATCAAGGAGCTCGACGAAAGCCGCGTCACCGCGCCCGTCGCGCACGCCGATGGCGGCACCGAACTGCGCAAGAACCAGATCGTCACCTGCACCGTCGTCGACAACCGCGACGGCGGCATCGAGGTCCAGGTCGGCGAGGACGGGCCGCTCGCGTTCATCAAACGCGGCGACCTCAGCCGCGACCGCGACGAGCAGCGCCCCGAACGCTTCCAGGTCGGCCAGAAGGTCGACGCGATGGTGATCGGCTTCGAGCGCGGCAAGAAGCCGATGCTCAGCATCAAAGCGATGCAGATCACCGAGGAAAAGGCGGCGGTCGCCCAGTACGGCTCGTCGGATTCGGGGGCATCGCTCGGCGACATCCTCGGCGCCGCGCTGAACAAAGCGAAGGACGCCGACAAGGGCTGAGCCGCTTGTCGATACCGTAAGGAAAAAACCCCCGCGAGCGCGAACTCGCGGGGGTTTCTCGTTTCAGCGGTCCGCCGTCGCGCGGCGGGCCGCTAGCAGCGGTTGCCGCTGCGTTCGATCGCGCGGCCCGCGAAGAGCCCGCCGATGCCGCCGATCACCGCGCCCGCCGTCCGGTCGCCGCGCCCGGCGACACCGTCGCCGATCAGGCCACCCGCGATCGCACCGATCACCGCGCCGGTCGTACCGTCGCTGTGGCAGCGATAGCCCTGCTCGACATAGCCCTGCCGTACCGGATACGCCTCGCGCTGGTAGCTGCCGCCGTATTGCTGCGCATAACCGTACGGCTGGGCATAGCCATACGACTGGGAGTAGCCGTACTGCTGGGCGTATCCGTAGGGCTGGACATAGCCGTAGGTCGGCGCCGCGTAATAAGTCTGGACGTGGCGGCGATACCGCTCGTCGTCGCGACGGTCGTCGTGACGGTAGTCGCCCCGATAGTCGCCCCGGTCGCCGCCGCGCCCGTCCTGCCACCCGTAGCCGTCGCGGTCGTGCGCCGATGCCGCCCCCGGGACCATCGCGGTCGTCAGCGCGGTCGCCAGAACCGCGGTCGTCACCAAAGTACGTAGCATCGTGTCCTCCATCGCGGCCGGGTTGCTGGCCGTGCGCCACTTATGCGCCGACGCGGCTGCCACGAACCTGAACGGCGATGTCAGCCGGCGTTCATATCCGGTCGGGCTCGCTCCGCGGTGACGTCATCCGGCTGGTATCGAACTCCCTCCTCGGTTACCATTTGGCGAACAGTTCGGGGGAACGTCATGGCGACCGTCGCACCTGCCCGCGCCAACGTTTTCGACCGCATCGTCACCGATCGCGGGCTTGGCGTCGCATCGGCGATCATGCTCGGCGTCGTCGTCGTCGCGGTCGCGCGCGGACACGCCGATTGGAGCCGGATTTCGTGGCACGTCTGGGCGCACCTCGCGACGATGGCGACCGCGCTCGCGCTGACACCCGTGATGCTGCTCCGGCCCAAGGGCAGTCCGTCGCACCGCGGCCTCGGCCGGGTCTGGGCGGGCGCGATGGTCCTGACCGCGCTGTTCAGCCTGCTCATCCGCGACAGCAACCACGGCAACTTCAGCGTCATCCACATCCTGTCGGTCTGGGTCCTGATCCAGGTGCCGCTGCTCGTCTGGCGCGCGCGCACTCACCATGTCGTCGGGCACCGGCGCGGCGTTCGCGGCCTCGTCTTCGGCGCGCTGCTGATCGCGGGCTTCTTCACCTTTCCGTTCGATCGCCTGCTAGGGCACTGGCTGTTCGGCTAAAACGTCGCATTGCATGCTGTGGATTTAGAACATATACCGAACGGATGTCGCATCTCGATACCCGCGCCAAGCTGGCGATTCTCGCCGACGCGGCGAAGTACGACGCGTCATGCTCGTCGTCGGGTACCGCCAAACGGTCCAGCACCGGCGGCAAGGGGGTCGGTTCGACCGAGGGGTCGGGCATCTGCCACAGCTATGCTCCCGACGGGCGCTGCATCTCGCTGCTGAAGATCCTGCTGACCAACAGCTGTATCTTCGACTGTCATTATTGCATCAACCGCCGGTCGTCGAACGTCCGCCGCGCGCGTTTCACTGTCGACGAGGTCGTCAGGCTGACGCTCAGCTTCTACAAGCGCAATTACATCGAGGGATTGTTCCTCTCGTCGGGGATCATCGGCACCTCGGATTATACGATGGAGCAGCTCGTCCGCGTCGCGAAGGAATTGCGGACGGTCCACGATTTCCGCGGGTACATCCACCTCAAGACGATTCCCGACGCCGACCCCGCGCTGATCGAACAGGCGGGGCTCTACGCCGACCGGCTGTCGATCAACGTCGAGCTGCCGACCGAGATCGGGCTGAGCAAGCTCGCGCCCGAAAAGAGCGCGGGGCGCATCCGCACCGCGATGCGTGAATTGAAGGCGGGTATCGACGACAACCGCGACGCGCGCAGCAAATACCGTAGCGCGCCGAAATTCGCTCCCGCCGGTCAATCGACGCAGATGATCGTCGGGGCCGACGCCGCGACCGACAGCGACGTCGTCGCGAGCGCGGCGGCGCTGTACGGCAAGTTCGGGTTGCGCCGTGTCTATTACAGCGCGTTCTCGCCGATCCCCGACGCGAGCGCCGTGTTGCCGCTCGTCCGCCCGCCGCTGATGCGCGAGCATCGGCTGTATCAGGCCGACTGGCTGGTGCGCTTCTACGGGTTCGCCGCGACCGAGGTGCAGGACGCGACCGATGCCGGGATGTTGCCGCTCGACATCGATCCGAAGACCGCATGGGCTTTGAAATATCGTGATAATTTCCCGGTCGATATCAACCAGGCTCCGCGCGAGATGCTACTCCGCATCCCCGGCATGGGGGTCAAAACGGTCAATGCCGTGCTCCGCGCGCGGCGGCAACGGCGGCTGCGGCTCGACGATCTCGGACGGCTCACGCGAAGCATCGAGCGTCTGCGCCCGTTCGTCGTCGCAGCCGACTGGCGACCGCTCGCGCTCGACAGCCCGGCGCTGCGACGGACGCTGGTCAAGCCCGAACGTTCGCAACTCGAACTCTTCTGACGAGCGATCGGGTTTCCCGGGAACGCTTTGCCGTCAGGGGAGTCGACGCTGCATGCCAAAGTCCGATGACGATTGGATCGCCGGGTGGCTCGACGCGGTCGCCGCTGGAACCGCGACGATGAGCCAGCGTCAGATGGCGTCGATCGACGTCCATGGCGGCACCGCCGCGGTAGTCACGGCGGCGCGCAATCGTGGGGTTCATCTCGTTCGGCTGACCGACGGCCGCGGTGTCGACCTCGTCGCCGCAAGCCTTCATCCATTCATCGTGCTGTGCTGACCGCCACTCTCGCGCGGCCCGACGACTTTGACGGCTGGCGTGCGGCGGCGCGGCGGCTCGCGGTCGCGGGGGTCGCAGGGGAAGCGGTCGTCTGGCAGGTCGGCACGACCGTGACCGACCTGCTCGGCGGCGACGCACTACCGCCGTCGACCGACGCGCCGCTGTTCAGTGTCCCCAAGGCGTTTCTCGACATCGCGACGCGCGTCATCTGTCATCGCGACCCCGAACGCTTCGCCTTGCTCTACGCCGCGCTGACGGCGCTGCGAACGCGTTCGAAACTCCTTGACGATGCCGCCGACCCGCTCGTCCGGCGGCTGTACGACCTCGACAAGAGCGTCCGGCGCGATGTCCACAAGATGCGTGCCTTCGTGCGGTTTCGCGAGGTCCCCGATGACGCCAAAGATTATGGGGGCGAACGCTTCGCCGCATGGTTCGAACCTGAACACCATATCGTCCGCCGCAACGCCGGCTTCTTCGCGCGGCGCTTCGCCAACATGCGCTGGTCGATCCTGACCCCCGACGAATGCGTCCATTGGGACGGCGAACTGACTTTCACGCCCGGCGCGACCCGCGCCGACGCGCCGGGCGGCGACCCGCTCGAGGAAACATGGCGAACGTATTTCGCGAGCATCTTCAATCCAGCGCGGCTCAAGGTGAAGGCGATGACCGCCGAGATGCCGAAGAAATATTGGAAAAACCTGCCCGAGGCGTCGCTCGTCCCCGGCCTGATCGCGGGCGCCGAGGAGCGGACACGGATGATGATCGATGCAGGCGACACGGCGGGCATGAGCAATGCCGATATCCAGGCGGGAACTCCGCACTGGCCGCGCACCGGCGACGGCAGTCCCGCCGATGCGCTCGCCGAGCTGCGCGACGACGCGGCGCAGTGCAAGCGCTGCCCATTGTACGGCCCGGCGACGCAGACGGTGTTCGGCGAGGGGCCCGCCGACGCGCGACTGGTGTTCGTCGGCGAGCAGCCGGGCGACAGCGAGGATCTCGGCGGCCGCCCTTTCATTGGACCGGCCGGGCAGATGTTCGACCGCGCCCTCGCCGCCGCCGGGATCGACCGCGCGCGCGTCTACGTCACCAACGCGGTCAAGCACTTCAAGTTCGAACAACGCGGCAAGCGGCGCATCCACAGCAAGCCCGACATCGCCGAAATCGACGCGTGCCGCTGGTGGGTCGATCACGAGCGCGCCGCGATCCGCCCCGCGATCACCGTCGCACTCGGGGCGAGCGCGGCGCGCTCGTTGACGGGGAAGGCGGTGACGATAAGTCGCGAACGCGG
>JBBSFF010000045.1:0-10365 GCA_038238995.1 Sphingomonadales bacterium | reverse complement strand
ACGACCTTGCCGTCGTCGACGAGCAACCGCGCGCCGGGGCCGAGCGCGGCGAACAATTCCTTGTGGGGCAACGCGACGCGGGTCGCGTCGCCCGGGGCGGGATCGAGGTCGAGGACGAAGGTCGCGCCGCGCTCGATCGCGACCTTGCCGTCGGCGAAGGTGCCGATCCGAAGCTTCGGCCCCTGCAGGTCGGCAAGGATCGTCAGCGGACGACCGATTTCGGCTTCGAGCGCACGGATGTTGGCGATGAGCGCGCCGCGAGCCTCGGGCGTACCGTGGCTCATGTTGATGCGGAAGGCATCGGCCCCGGCGAGCGTCAGCGCGCGAATCATGTCGAGCGACGCCGATGCGGGCCCCAGCGTCGCGAGGATCTTGACCCGGCGGGCGCGGGGGGTGAACACGGGGGCCGTCTCCTTGCAACGCGCACGCGGCCTAGCCTTATAGGGGCGGACGCTCAACCGGAGAGACGCGATGGACGACAGCACCCGCGATGCGATTCAAGCCGCCGCCTTTCGCCGCCTGACCGCGCTGCTGCGGCACCGGACCGACGTCCAGAACGTCGACCTGATGGGGACCGGCGGCTTCTGCCGCAATTGCCTGAGCGACTGGGCGTCGGAGGCGGCGACCGAACACGGCGTCGCGATGACGAGGGACGATGCGCGCGCGATGGTCTATGGCATGCCGTACGCCGACTATAAGACGACGCACCAGACCGATGCGACGCCCGAACAGCTGGCGGCGATGGCGGCGAGCGTGGCGAAGAACCGGACGCTCGACGCGGCGCTCGCCGACAGCTTTCCCGCTAGCGATCTGCCGAGCGCGAGCGAGCCTTAAGGCGACTGGACGTCAATTGAGGATCAACGCTGCTGAATTGATGTTGTAGCCGTTCAATACCGGCTTTCCGTCGATGTCGCGATAGGTGAACGTTTCGGTCGCCCTGCCCCGGTCGAATTCCGTCGAATAAGTCAGCGTCATGAAGGCGCCACTGGTGGTCGCATTGACCCGCCAATTAGTCCTTGTCGAGTCCTTCACGCGACCAAGCTTGCCGCGGATCGCCCCGAGAAATCTTGCGAAGTCGGCTTCAGCGCTCGACTTCCTCATGGCTTGCGCCGAATCGTGCCAGATGCCGTGGAAATCGCCGCCGTTCAGCTGGCGATGGAATTCGATGACGGCGGCCTCGCTCGGTTTCGTATCGAGGCTGCTGCATCCCGCGATCAGCGGCAACGCTATCCATAGACACTTAATTTGCACAACGCCTCCTTCGTCGCCTATCGCGGCTTGGCGTAGCTCATCGACAGATCGGACGGTGAGCCGGTGAAGTCGACGCTTACCCGCGCGGTCTTGGTGGTCGATGTGTTGCGGATCAGCGCGGTTTCGCCGACCGCGAAGTCGTGCTTGAACGCGGCCCCGGGCGCGACGGTCGCGATCGTTGTCTCGGTGCCGTCTACCCGCGACAGGACGATGACGTCGGTCGATCCCACGTTCGTGCCGGTGACCAGCATCGTCGATCGTTGCTCGCCGCCGAGGAGGAAGGTCTCGGCCGGAGGAACCTTCAGCCCGCTGTGTCCGGCGTACGCCACCGACGGCAGCACGACGAGGGCGAGCATCGATTGTTTGATCAGTTGGCGCATCGGCCGTTCTCCCCCGTGGCGGGCTGGATGCGGCAGCGCATCCCGGCGCACACGAGCCCAAGCGCGGTCCGCCGTCAACCGCGCTTGCGCAGTCCCGGCGTGGTCCCTAGCCTCCGCCGTCAACGACTCACAAGGATGTTCATGTCGACGGAGAATGTTTCCGCCGAGCAGCTGCGGCTGTTCATCGAGCGGATCGAACGGCTCGAAGAGGATAAAAAGGGCATCGCCGACGACATCAAGGACGTGTACGGCGAAGCCAAGGGCACCGGTTTCGACACCAAGACGATGCGGTCGATCATCCGGCTGCGCGCGATGGAAAAGGCGGCGCGGCAGGAGCAGGAAGCATTGCTCGAGACGTACAAGGCGGCGCTGGGTCTGACCGACTGAGACGAGACTGGCCAATAGGGGAGGCACGACCATGAAGCTCTACGGCGTCCATCTTTCGCCCTTCGTCATGCGCCCGCTGCTCGTCGCGCGCGCCAAGGGGCACGACCTCGCGCTCGAGATGCCCGAGGGCGGGATCAAGTCCGACAGCTATCTCGCGATGTCGCCGATGGCGAAGATGCCGCTGCTCGTCGACGGCGACTTTCATCTCCCCGAAAGCCAGGTCATCGCGGAATATCTCGACACCGTGCTCGACGGGCCGAAGACGATTTCGAACGATCCCAAGATCGCCGCGCGCGAGCGGCTGATCGTCCGCATCGCCGACGTCTATATCGTCCCCGAACTCGGCGGCCTGTTCAACGCGCGGGAAAACCCCGACGGCCTCGCCCCGGCATTGATGAAGCTCGAACTGGCAATGGGCTATCTCGAGCATTTCCGGAACGCGGGCGACGTGTTCGCGGTCGGCGACCGGTTCAGCATCGGCGACGCCGCGCTGATCCCGCTATTCTTCTTCTTCGACGCGTTCGGGGCCAACATGCCGACCGCCGAGCTGATTGCCGCGCGGCCGGGGCTCGCCGCATGGGGGGCGCACGCCAAGGCGAGCGAGCTCGGGGCCCGGGCGGTCGCCGAGCAGGCGGCGGGGATGAAGGCGATGATGGCGCAGCGCCGCGCCGCCGCCGATTGAGGGTCGGTACGATGGCAACGACCCTGACGATCAACGGGGCGACCGCCGCCCATGAGGTATCCCCGGCGATACTGCTCGTCGACCTGCTGCGCGACGGGCTCGGGCTGACCGGCACGCACATCGGCTGCGACACGAGCCAGTGCGGGGCGTGCAACGTGTTGGTCGACGGGCGCGCGGTGAAGGCGTGCACCGTCCTCGCGGTCCAACTCGACGGGGCGAGCGTGACGACGATCGAAGGGTTGGCGACAATGGGCTCGGGCGCGGAGACGCTCCACCCGATGCAGGCGGCGTTCAAGGAACATCACGGCCTGCAGTGCGGCTTCTGCACCCCCGGCATGGTGATCGCGGGGCTCGAGATGGTTCGCCGCCACGGCCACGACCTCGACGAAGCGACGATCAGCCACGAGCTCGAGGGCAATCTGTGCCGCTGCACTGGCTACCGCAACATCGTCACCGCGATCGCTGCCGGGGCGAAGGCGATGGCGCTTTCCGGGGAGACGGTCGATGCGTGAGTTCGCCTACGAACGCCCGTCGAGCCTCGATGCCGCCGTCGCGGCCTTTGCCGCCGGCGACACCGGCGGCGGGGGGGCGGCGTTGATCGCGGGCGGGCATACCCTGCTTCCGGCGATGAAGTCGCGGTTGCGCCAGCCCGACACGCTGGTCGATCTTGCCGGCGTTCCCGGGCTGACCGGGATTGCCCGTGACGGCGACACGCTGTGGATCGGCGCGATGACGACGCATGCGACGGTTGCCGCCGACCCGACCGTCGCCGCCGCGATCCCCGGCCTTGCCGCGCTCGCGCTGCTGATCGGCGATCCGCAGGTGCGCAACCGCGGCACGATCGGCGGGGTGCTGGCGAACAACGACCCGTCGGCCGATTATCCCGCCGCATTGCTCGCGCTCGGCGGCACGGTCGAGACCAACCTCGGGCGTCACGACGCCGACGATTACTTCCAGGGCATGTTCGCGACCGCGCTTGCCGATGGCGAAATCATCGTCCGCGTCGGCTTCACGGTGCCGACGGCAAGCGCCTACGCCAAGTTCCGCCACCCGGCGTCGCGCTACGCCGTCGTCGGGGTCTATGTCGCGCAGACAACCGACGGCGTCCGCGTCGCGGTGACCGGCGCAGGCCCGGGCGTCGTCCGCTGGGCCGAGGCCGAGGCCGCGCTGACCGCCTCGTTCACGCCCGAGGCGGCAACGGGTCTCGTCCTCGGCGGCGACCTCAACACCGACATCCACGCCAGCGCGGAGTATCGCGCGCATCTGGCGGGGACGATGCTGGCGCGGGCGGTGGCGGCGGCGTGAGTGCACCGATAGTCTTCGATGTGGATAAACTGGACAAGCCTGTCACACGGCAGGAACTGTATCTTGTTTCCAGGGCAATTCAGAATCTGATTCTTGCTGGGCGCTACGTTGCGGTCTCGCATGGCATAGGCGGGCCTTCGATTGTTGAGGCTATGGACAGTTTTCAAAGGGCCGAAGCTGAACTCCAAGGGCGGCTGAACGAATTGGTCCTAAAAGATGAATTCTTGTGAGCGCGCCTGATTTGGAGGCGGCACCCTTCCTTCGGGTCGTCGGAGGTTATGATGCAGAGGCTGAACAACTCCGATCAAAGGGAGCTGCACTCGACTTGAAGTCTGGCGGCGGGGATGGCACATCTGACGGCATGGAAGCACGTGTTACCCGTCTCGAAACGAGCCTTGAGTTCATCAAACGCGATGTCGGCGAACTGCGCTCCGACGTGTCGGGGCTGAAGGTCGATTTCGCCCGGCTCGACGAACGCGTGAAGAATTTGCCGGGCAAGAGCTTTATCGTAAGTTCGACAATGGGCGGCGTCGGCTTCGTAACCGCTATCGTTGTGTTCGCGGATAAAGTGCGGGAACTCATCGGCGTCGCGCACTAAGGTTGCGCCCTGCATCTCCGCAGGGATAGACAGCGGCATACCCACCGCAACAGGGGCGCATTTTGGCCGGCCATAGCAAGTTCAAGAACATCATGTACCGCAAGGGCGCGCAGGACGCGAAGCGGTCGAAGATCTTCTCCAAGCTCGCGCGCGAAATCACCGTCGCGGCGAAATCCGGCCTGCCCGACCCGAACATGAACCCGCGGCTACGCGGCGCGATGATCGCCGCGCGGCAGGAATCGATGCCCAAGGATAATATCGAACGCGCGATCAAGAAGGCGGCCGAGCCTGGCGGCGACGATTACGAGGAGCTGCGCTACGAAGGATTCGGCCCTGGCGGCGTCGCGCTGATCGTCGAGGCGCTGACCGACAACCGCAACCGCACCGCGACGCACGTCCGCACGATCTTCGCCAAGAACGGCGGCAACATGGGCGCGACCGGGTCGGTCAGCCACGGTTTCGAACGCGTCGGGTTGATCGGCTACGACCTCAAGGCGGGTGACGCGGAAACGGTGTTCGAGGCGGCGCTCGACGCCGGTGCCGACGACGTCGTCTCGACCGACGAGGGACACGAGGTGTTCACCGCGATGGATGCGCTCCACGAGGTCGCCAAGGCGCTCGAGGCGACGCTCGGCACCCCGACCTCGACCCGGCTCCACTGGCGCGCGAAGGAGGCGGTGACGGTCGACGAGGGCACGGCGACGACGCTGATGCACCTGATCGATGCGCTCGACGACGACGACGACGTGCAGACGGTGTACGGTAATTACGACGTGCCCGACGACGTGCTGGCGAAGCTGCAGGCTTGATGCGCGCGTGATCGTCATCGGCCTCGACCCCGGGCTGCAGGCGACCGGCTGGGGGATCATCGAGGCCGACGGCAACCGGCTGCGACACATCGCCAACGGCACCGTGCGCAGCCGCGCCGCCGACCCGTTGAGCGAGCGGCTGGTCCAGCTCTACGACGCGCTCGAAGCCGTCATCGCCGAGCACCGCCCGGCGGCGGCGGCGGTCGAGGAAACCTTCGTAAACACCAACCCGCAATCGACGTTGAAGCTCGGCCAGGCGCGCGGCGTCGTGATGCTCGTCGCGGCCAAGGCCGGACTGCCGGTCGCCGAATACGCCGCGCGCTTCGTCAAGAAGGCGATCGTTGGGGTCGGCGCGGCCGATAAGGTCCAGGTCCAGGCGATGATCGCGCGGCTGCTGCCCGGCTGCGGCGTGCTCGGCCCCGACGCCGCCGACGCGCTGGCGGTGGCAATCACCCACGCGCACATGGCGGGCACGGCGCGGGCGCGGGCGATGACATGATCGCCAAGCTGACGGGGCTCCTCGATTCGGCAGCGGCGGACAGCGTGGTGATCGATGTCGGCGGCGTCGGCTATCTGGTGTTCGCCAGCGCGAAGACCCTGGGCGCGCTCGGTCCGGTCGGAGCGGCGGCGGTGCTCCATATCGAGACGCAGGTCCGTGAGGATGCGATCCAGCTGTTCGGTTTCGTGTCCGCCGACGAGCGCGACTGGTTCCGGCTGCTGCTGTCGGTGCAGGGCGTCGGCGGGCGCGTCGCGCTCGCGATCCTGTCGGTCCTCGCGCCCACCGAGTTGCACCACGCGATCGCCGCGAAGGATACCGCGAGCATCGCCCGCGCGAATGGCGTCGGCCCCAAACTCGCCGCGCGGATCGTCAACGAATTGAGAGACAAGGCGGGGAGCATCGCGCTGTCGCCGGGCATCGCCGCGCCGCTTAGCATGCCCGGCACCGCGGTCGCCGACGCGCTGTCGGCGTTGGCCAACCTCGGCTTCCGCCCGATGGACGCGAGCCGCGCGGTGGCGGAGGCGGTGGCTGAGGTTGGCGACAGCGCGGCGGTGGGGGAATTGGTGCGCGTGGCGCTGCGCAAGAGTGCGCGGTGAGCCGAGCGAATAACATAATTTTCACCGCTATCTACTGCGTGTTGGCTGTGTTGATCCTCGGACTAGTCAACATTGTCCACGGTGATTGCTGGGTCGTTCCTGGAGGCCGTATCGCGCAAGAGCAATGTCTTATTGAGCAGCGAAATATCGTTCGGAGGGGATTTACCATCGCAGCGGTCGGCTACGTCTTAGCGCTTTGGGCGATACGGCGCCCACGTTGACCGGCGTCGACGTAGCGACCATATTCGGCCTTCATTCGGTCGGAGCAAGAGCAATGCGCTACTCAACCCAGGTCAAGCCGATCAGCTACGTCAAGGCGAATGCCGCCGAAATCCTGCTCGACCTCGCCGAGCGGCAGGAGCCGATGATTATCACCCAGAACGGCGAGGCGAAGGCGGTGTTGATGGACATCGCGTCGTACGAGGCGACGCAGGACACGCTCGCGCTGCTCAAGATCCTGGCGTTGGCTCGTGAGGACTTCGAGGCGGGGCGGACGGTTCCGTTTCGTGAGGCACTTGCAGAACTCAAGGCCAAAAATCGCCCCGTCCAGTGAGTCGCTTCACTGTCACCCTGACACAGGAAGCGAAAGACGATATCGACGGCATTCGTGCTTACGTTCTCGAACATCGATCGGCCGACGCGACCGATGATCTCATCGATACGATAGTGGCGGCATTGGCGACCCTCGAGCAATTTCCGATGCGGGGTGCGGTCCCCAAAGAACTCGCTGCGCTTGGCGAGCGCGATTTTCGGCAACTTAATCTTGGGCCGTATCGCCTTATATACTACGTTGTAGATACGATGGTATCCGTGGCCATCATCGTCGATGGTCGGCGCGACCTGCCCGAACTGCTCGCGCGTCGCCTTCTCAAGCGCTGATGTGGTCTGCTCCGTCCCTCCGGCGTAGGACAGACGCATGACCGCCGTCCCCCTCACCCCCCTCCGCCGCCCCGAGGACATCGACGCGGCCCTTCGCCCGCAGACGCTCGACGATTTCGTCGGCCAGGCGGGGCTCCGCGAGAACTTGCGCGTGTTTATCGCCGCTGCGCGCGGGCGGGGGGAGGCGCTCGACCATGTACTGTTTCACGGGCCACCGGGGCTCGGCAAGACAACGCTGGCGCAGATCGTCGCGCGCGAGCTTGGGGTTGGCTTCCGCGCCACCTCGGGTCCGGTGATCGCCAAGGCGGGCGACCTTGCCGCGCTGTTGACCAACCTCGAAGCCAACGACGTGCTTTTCATCGACGAGATCCACCGCCTGTCGCCGGCGGTCGAGGAGATCCTGTATCCGGCGATGGAGGACCGCGCGCTCGACTTGATGATCGGCGAGGGGCCGTCGGCGCGCAGCGTGCGGATCGACCTGCCGCCGTTCACGCTGGTCGGCGCAACAACCCGCGCCGGGCTGGTGACGACGCCGTTGCGCGACCGCTTCGGCATCCCGCTGCGGCTGCAATTCTATTCGGTCGACGAGCTGACAAGCGTCGTCACCCGCGCCGGGCGGTTGCTCGCAATGGATCTGACGCCCGAGGGTGCGCGCGAAATCGCCGGGCGGTCGCGCGGGACGCCGCGGATCGCCGGGCGACTGCTGCGCCGGGTGCGCGACTTCGCGAACGGAAACATCGTCGACCGCGCCGCCGCCGACCGCGCGCTCAACCGGCTCGAAGTCGATGCGCTCGGATTGGACGCGATGGACCGGCGCTACCTTATGATGATCGCCGACATCTATCGCGGCGGGCCGGTCGGGGTCGAGACGCTCGCCGCCGGTCTGTCCGAGCCGCGCGACACCGTCGAGGAAGTCGTCGAGCCGTACCTGATCCAGACCGGCCTCGTCGCCCGGACCGCGCGCGGGCGGATGCTGAACCCGGCCGCTTGGAAGCATCTGGGGGTCAAGCCGCCCGCGACCGCGATTCATTTGCCGCTGCTCGACGACGACGCCTGACGGTCAGTTCCGCGGGATCGCGACGTCGGGGCTGCCGGCCTCGGCCGAGGTGTCGCCGTCTTCGGCTTCGATCAGCGGCGGCGACTCGGGGCTGACCCCGGCGGCGAGCGCGTCGCGGGCGAGGTCGTCGGCGCTGACCGGCGGCGTGGCGGGGTCGATCCTGGTGTCCATCGGAGGCTCCTTGCGGCTCGCCAGATCAACGCGCCACGCCCGCCGGCGGCTCCGTCAGATTCCGGCGTACCATTCGTAGCCGCGGTCTTCCCAGTAGCCGCCCTTGCCAAGCTCCATCTTGGCGAAGCTGTCGACCGCCTCGATCCGCATGACGTATTTCGCCTGTTTGTAGCCGAGCTGGCGTTCGATCCGCATCCGCGCCGGCGCGCCGTGGGCGACGGTGAGCGGCTTGCCCAGCATCGAATGCGCGATGATCGTCTGCGGGTGAAACGCGTCGACGAGATCGATGCTTTCGTAATACAGCCCGGTCGATTGCGCGCCGCCCTTCGAGATCTCGCCGCCATAATTGTCGGCGCAATGGAACACGATGTATTTCGCGGTCGGCAGCAGCCCCGCCGCCTTGAGCAGCGGCCCGAGTTGCGGCCCGGTCCACTGGCCGATCGCGCTCCAGCCTTCGACGCAGTCGTGGCGGGTGATCTGCGTCCGCGCCGGCAGCGCGCGCAGGTCGGCGATCGACAGCGCCATCGGGCGCTGGACGAGGCCGTCGATCTTGAGCTTCCAGTTGGCGAAACCCTCGTCGACGTGGCGGCGATAGTCGTCGTCTTTCGGGTTGGTCGATCCGTTCGCCTTGAACACCGGCGACAGGTCGGCGGCGGTGTATTCGGGGGCGAGCGCGTTACGCCCGATCAGCCGCTGCCAGCCGTAGCTCGCGCTTTCGGCCTTGGCGACGAAATCGTTCGCCCCCATCGACCCCGAAAGCTTGTCGCAGCCCGACAAGAGCAGACCGCCCGCGCCGACGCCGAGCAACGATCTCCGCGTGATGATCGTCATGGGCGGCGCTCCTTCCCCGTGTCGTACCAGCCGGTGAGCATCGAGCGGATCTGGTTAATCGGCCCGGCGAGGATGACCATCGCGACGTGGATGACGATGAACGCCACCGTCAGGTTGGTGACGATGAAGTGGATCGACCGCGCCGAAGCCCGCCCGCCGAACAGCCCAGGCAGGAACCCGCCGGCAGCAGCGTTCAACCCCGGCGACATCGACAGGCCGGTCAGGACCATCAGCGGCAGCAGGACGAACACCGTCCCGCCGTAGGCGATTTTCTGGAGGATGTGATACCGCTTGTCGTCCTCGCCGCGCGGGAACTGCAGCTTGGCGTGCTTGACGATGTCGTGCCACAGGTTCGCGGGCGACAGCTCCTTGAGCCGCGGCCAGACGTCGTCCTGCAAGTGGCGCGTGACCAGCCCGTAGATCAGGTAGGTCAACCCGTTCAAGATGAACAGCCACGCGAAGAAGAAGTGCCAGCGCCGCGCGGTCGCGAGGTCGCGGTTGGTCGGGAAGGTTATCCAGTCGGGAAAGCCCTGCTGCTCGACCCCGCCGTCGGCACCCTTGCTGGCCCCGAGGACGCCGGTCGTATCCACCGATAGCGAACCGACGCGGGTCACGCCCATCGCCCGGCCATCGGGCTTGTCCATCGCGCCGATTTCGAGCCAGCGCTTGTTGTCGTCGGCGTCGGCCCCGTACTGGCCCCAATAGAGCGCGGGGTGGGCGTTGAAGATGTTGAGCCCGCTCGTCAGCAGAAACCCGATGCACAGGACGTTGATCCAGTGGCAGACCCGGGTGACGATGCGGTGGCGATAATAGACTTGGCCCGACGGCGGCGCGACGAGGGTTTCGGTGATCGGGTTTGGCGGCGTGTCGGCAACGGAAGCCATTGGCGCATCCTCGGTCGGCATCGGGGGCGAAATGGT
>JBBSFF010000044.1:0-10563 GCA_038238995.1 Sphingomonadales bacterium | reverse complement strand
GTGGGCGACCCACGCGGTTCACCATTCGGCCGAGCAGATGACGCTGTTGTCATCCCTCCGGCTCGGCTGGACCGGCCTACTGTCGGGCGGCTGGCTGTGTTATTTGCCGCTGATCGTGCTCGGGTTCGATCCGCGCCTGGTGGCGGCGCTGCTGGCGTTCGACCTTCGCTACCAATTCTTCCTCCATACCGAGGCGCGTATCTCGCTCGGCCCGCTCGAATGGCTGCTCAATAGCCCGTCGCACCACCGCGTCCACCATGGTACCAACGATGCGTACATCGACCGCAACTATGGCGGCGTGCTTATCGTCTTCGATCGCCTGTTCGGCACCTTCGTCGCCGAGCGCGATGACGAACCGGTCCGATATGGTCTCGCGCACCGCGCGCCGGAGAGTAATCCGCTAGAGCTTTCGATCCGCGAATGGCGCGCAATGCTGCACGAGGTGCGAGCCGCGCCTCGGCTAACCGACGTGCCGCGAATTCTCTTCGATCCGCCAAGCTGAGGGCTTGTCGCAGTCTGCTCCGGCTAGCCCCATTTTCTCGAGCGCCAAGTTCGGCGCGACAACATTACAAGCGTAGTCTATCCGATCGCTGCAATTCGATGGCATTTAGCTAGCTTATTGCGTCAACCGGTCGCGGCATCGCTGTGATTGAGATGCTCGGGCAGGCCGATCCGGGAGCCAAGACCAACGTAATCCGGCCGGAACCTGCCCTTTCAGCGTGCTGTTCAGTACGGCGTTGCCACCGCGCACGGACCGGAGCCGTCGAACTCAATCATCGCGACGTTACGCTGCTGCCACAGTCCATCCTGATAGAGCGTGACCGGAATCCCCCGCCCCTTGCCGTCGATCAACGCCAGATCCGTGACATAAAAGCGAAAATCGGATGGGCGGATAGCCGCCGCGGGCGTGCCGACGCCCGAATAAGTTTGGCCATACCGGAGGGCCTGTCGCCGAGCATTCCTCCAAAGCGGATGACAACGGGGAGGCTAAGGCTTGTAATTGGCGGTGAGCACTATGCGCGCATGGCCATAATGTGCCGTGCGGATGCTTACGCGAACGCTCGCCCGCACTCGGCGCGATGATTGCGGTCGTTCCGCAATTTCGTTTCTCACCGACAAAATTATCGCCAGATCTCGGTGCTTGTTGGGTCGCCGCCCGCGCGGAGACGACGGAGGAATTCACAGATGTGTCACGCCCATCGGGTCGATGGGGATGACGGGTAAATTATCCGGGTCTAGGAGTCGGTGATGCGAGATCCCCGCCCATGAAGATCACCGCCGCCGTCCTCGACGCGATCGGCGCCGCCGCACCCTATGCCGCGAGCCACCCGCTGCGCCTTGCCGAACTCGACCTCGAAGCCCCCGGGCCGGGCGAGTTGCTGCTGCGGATCGATGCCGCCGGCCTGTGTCATTCGGACCTGTCGGTGGTCAATGGCGACCGCGTCCGCCCGACGCCGATGGCGCTCGGCCACGAGGCGAGCGGTATCGTCGCGGGCGTCGGCTCGGCGGACAGCACATTCGCAGTTGGGGACCGTGTGGTGCTGGCGTTTTTGCCTGCGTGCGGGCGCTGTGCCGACTGTGGCGCGGGGGAGGGCTACCTCTGCGCGCCCGCCGCAGCGGCGAACGGCGCGGGGGTGCTGTTGCGCGGCGGGCATCGGCTGCACGACCACGGCGCCGACGTCTTCCATCACCTCGGCGTGTCGGCGTTCGCCACCCACGCGGTCGTCGACGAGCGCTCGGCGGTGCGGATCGACAGCGACATACCCGCTGAAATCGCTGCGCTGTTCGGCTGCGCTGTGCTGACCGGGGTCGGCGCGGCGGTAAATTCTGCGAAGGTTCGCCCGGGCGAAAGCGTCGTCGTCTACGGCCTCGGCGGGGTCGGGCTCGCGGCGCTGATTGGGAGCCTTGCGAGCGGCGCGCAGCCGGTCATCGCGGTCGATCCGGTCGCGGCAAAACGCGCGTTGGCGCTTGAGCTGGGAGCAGCGGCGGCGGTCGCGCCCAACGAAGCGGCGACGACGGTCAAGGCGCTGACGGCACGCGGCGCCGATGTCGCGATCGAGACCGTCGGCAAGGCGGCGGTCCTCGCCGAGGCGTATGCGGCGACTCGGCGCGGCGGGCGGACGGTCACGGTCGGCCTGCCCAACCCGAAGGAGTTGATCAATATTCCGGCAGTGTCGCTCGTCGGCGACGGCAAGACGTTGATGGGCAGCTATATGGGGTCGGCGATCCCGGCGCGCGATATCCCGCGCTATATCGCGCTGTGGCGCGCCGGGCGTCTGCCGGTCGAACGGCTGCTGACGTCGACTGGGCCGCTGTCGGGGATCAATGCCGCGCTAGACGAACTCGCGTCGGGGCGGGCGATCCGGCAGATCCTCATTCCATGAGCGTTGCCTTCACCAAGGAGGGCGATGCCGAGGCGGTCGCCGCCGACCTCCCCGACCGCCCGATCTCGACGCACCCGAACCTCGTCACCGCGTCGGGGCTGGCCGGGATCGACGCCAACCTGTCGGTCGCGCGGACCGCGTATGACGCCGCGCAGGCTGGTGGGGGCATCGCCGCCGACCGGACCGCGATGGCGCGCGCGACCCGCGACCTGCGCTACTGGAGCAGCCGCCGGGCGAGCGCGCAGCTGGTCGAAGCCGCCGACTGCACGCAGGTCCGCTTCGGCTGCACCGTGACATTCGACCGCGCCGACGGCTCGACCGCGACCTACCGCATCACTGGCGAGGACGAGGCCGACCCCGCCGCCGGGCGCATCGCCTACGTCGCGCCGGTCGCGCGCGCGTTGTTGGGCAAGGCGGTCGGCGATACCGCCGTCATCGCGGGCCGCGAGGTCGAGATTACCGCGATCGGCTGATTTCCGCTGTCCTACAGGCGCGGAAACGCTGCAGCCTACGAGGCTACGAGCCTTACGAGTCGGGCAGAGGTTTGCCCGGAACTTCACTCGTTCTCATCGTCGGCCGAGCTTTCGGAATCAGGAATAATCTCGTCGCGCACTTGACCGTGGGCGAGGACCGCGAACAGGCCGGTCCCGCCGATAATATTGCCGGCGAGTGCAGGGCCGATGAAGCCGCCGACCGCCCAACCAAACGAGGCCTTGCCGGTCAGCCATAACAGCCAAGCCTCGGCCGATCCGGCGACGACGTGGCTGAAGCCGCCGATCGCGACGACATAGGTGATCAGGACGACAACCCAGAAGTCGCTGCCGCGCGCATTCGGCAGAATCCACGCGATCGATGCGATTAGGAAGCCGGCCGGAATGCCGCGCAGCAGCGTCGTCCATGCGTCATGCTCGAGCAGCGGGCTCGCGACCGCGACCGCCGCGGCGAGCTGCGGCGGATCGATCAACGTGCCATGCGCAAGTAGCGCGGCGACGGTGAGCGTGCCGGCCAGATTGGCGAAAATCGCGAGCGACCATAGCCGCGCCAGCCGGGCAAAGTTTTCCCGGGTCGGATTGACCGCCACGGGGAGAACAACGGTGATCGTATTTTCGGTGAACAACTGGAGATTGCCCATGATCGCGATCACGAAGCCGACGGTATAGCCAAGCCCGACGACGAGTTCGGTCCACGGCGCATCGGGCAGGCGCTGCTTGAGGAATGCCTCGGCCAGAACCGACGCGCAGATCGATACTCCGGCAGCGAAGCCCGACGACAGCAGCGACAGCGTCGGTCGGTCGAGCTCCTCGTCACCCTGACGGCGGATGACTTCATGGACGACCTTGGCGTTACCGCTTTGGCGTTTGGCGACCGATTTGGCTTCCTCGTCCGACAATCCAGCGTCGTGCGGCGGGTCGGACTGGTCGGGAGAGCCGGTCATGGATGAGCGAACGGTCACGTCGCGGCAACGTTCCTATGGCACTGCATTCGCCGCCGCGTCAGCCTTCCCCTGCGCCGCTGCATCGCGCATGAACTGCTCGAAGCAGCCGGTCTGACCGCCGCTGCCGACCGGCGAGCAGCTGTTCGGGCGCTGCGCCCGCCCGGTCTCCTCGATGTCGCGGGTGCGGGCGACCCACGATTGATCGCGGCGCTCGAACTTCGACCGGCGGAGCGGGGCCGGGATGCGGAAGCGTTCGGATTCGGGCAGGCGCGCGCAGACGACGATCTCGTCGCCGACCCCCTTGGGGCACGGGTCGTCGCCGAACACGTCGACCTGGACCGCCTTGCGCGGCGGCGGCGCATTGCGCGCGCCGTCACCCGCCTGCACCGCGGTCGCGGCGAGGAGGACGGCGGCGAGCGTCAACTGGCGGATCATCGTGGCGCTCCTCGACAAGCCGATGCTCGGCTTCGCGAGCTTAACGCAGCATGACGCGCCGGGCCTTCGCTCATCCGCCTGCCAGCGCGTGCGCGAAGACGGCGGCGTCGAACGGGCGCAGGTCGTCGATCCCTTCGCCGACCCCGACGGCGTGGATCGGCAGTCCGAAGCGCTCCGCCGCCGCGACGAGCACGCCGCCGCGCGCGGTGCCGTCGAGCTTGGTCATGACGAGGCCGGTGACCCCAGCGACCTCGCGGAATACCTCGACCTGGTTCAATGCGTTTTGCCCGGTGGTCGCGTCGAGGACGAGGATGACGTCGTGCGGCGCGGCGGGCATCGATTTTTGCAGCACCCGCTTGATCTTGGCGAGTTCGTCCATCAGCCCCGACTTGTTCTGCAGCCGCCCGGCGGTGTCGATGATCAGCACGTCGGACCCCGCTGCGCGCGCCGCGTCGAGCGCGGTGAAGGCGAGCCCCGCTGCGTCCGCCCCCTGCTCGCCGGCGATCACCGGCACGCCCGCCCGCGCCCCCCAGATCTTGAGCTGCTCGATCGCGGCGGCGCGGAAGGTGTCGCCGGCGGCGAGCATCACCGAATAATCCTGTTCGGCGAACAAATGCGCGAGTTTGGCGATTGTCGTCGTCTTGCCCGACCCGTTGACGCCGACGACGAGGATCACCTGCGGGCGCGGGAAGGCGACGACCTCGATCGGGCGCGCGACGGGGGCGAGCACCTTCGCCACCTCAGCGGCGACGACGGCGCGCACCCCGGCCTCGTCGATCCCGCGCGCGTATTGCGCCGAGCCGAGCTCGGCGACGATCCGCGCGCTCAGCGCCGGGCCGAGGTCGGACGCGATCAGCGCCTCCTCAATCGCCTCGAGTCGCGCCGGGTCGAGCGTCGCGGTGCCGAACAGCCCCGACAGGTTGCCGCCGAGCTTGTCCGACGAGCGCGAGAGTCCGGCGGTCAGGCGCGACAGCCAAGTCGCCTTGTCAGCCATTCGAAGTCCATTGGGCATGCCGAACCGTCTGGCTGTTGCCGCGGTCGCGCTGAATGACCCTCACAGGTCGACCGTTCCGGTGAAGCTCGACACCGCGGGACCGGTCAGCGTCGCCGCCGCCCCATGCCATTCGACATCAAGGTCACCGCCCGGCAAGGTTACCGTCACGCGCAAGTCGACCCGTCCGCTGCGGATCGCGGCGACCGCACATGCGACCGCACCGGTACCACACGCCTGCGTCACGCCCACGCCCCGTTCCCAGACGCGCAGCACGGCGCGGCCCCGGTCGACGATATGCGCGACGCCGACGTTGACGCGCTTGGGGAACAGCGCGTCGTGCTCGATCAGCGGGCCGAGGGTCGCCAGGTCGACCGAGTTCGCGTCGGCGACGAAGAAGACGATGTGTGGGTTGCCGATGCTGATCGCCTGCCCGTGTTCGAGCGGCCCCCACGCCACCGGCACGTCGCGCGTGTCCATCGCATAGGCGAGCGGGATCGCGTCCCAGGCAAACCGCGGCGGCGGATACGTCACGCTCGCTCTGCCCGCGGTCGCCGTCGCGTCGAGGATGCCGCCCGCGGTGGCGATCATGGCCTGCCCTCCGAGCAGCGTCGCGACGCATCGCGCGGCGTTGCCGCATGCCTCGACCTCGCCGCCGTCGGCGTTCCAGATCCGCATCCGCGCGGTGGCGACGTCGCTCGGCTCGATCACGATCAACTGGTCGCAACCGATGCCGGTGTGCCGGTCGGCGAGCGCGATCACCTGTGCCGCAGCCAGCACCAGCGGTTCGGCGCGCGCGTCGAACACGACGAAGTCGTTGCCGAGGCCGTGCATCTTGATGAAGGGGCGGCGCATCGCGGGGCTTTAACCGACCGCCGCCGTCGATGCCAGCGCCGCCCCAAACGCTAGGGACGCAGTCGAAATCGTGTCACAATGTCGCGGTCCTTCGCCCCCTAGTCTGTTGCGTCCGCATCGAAGCCGATTTTTCGAGCCCGGGGACCACCGTGAAATTCCATATCGCCGCCGACGTCGCTGCCGTCATCGCGGCATCGCCTGCCGCGGCCGGTAACACGTTCGCCACGGTCGATGGTCCAGGGGTTCCTGGCGGCCCGGCGGTGCTTGGCACGGTCGTGACCGCGATCAACGACGGCGGCCTCGCGACCGGCTATTACGTCACCGGCGACGGCTTCGGCGGACCGGGTAACTACACCGGCTTCACCGGCAACCGCGACGGCTCCGGCTTCACGTCCTTCGCGCGTCCGGGCTTCGTTCGGGATCAACGTTCACCACGACATCACTGGCTTCTATGTCGATCAGACTGGAATTCATGGGTTCGTCGGCGACTCGATTCCCAAGCCGGAGACATGGAGCCTGATGATCGCCGGCTTCGGCCTGATCGGCAGCGCGCTTCGCCGTAGGGCGGGTGTCGCCGTCCGGGGCTAGGCCGCGCGGGCATCTGCCGCTATATCGCCGCGATGAAAGCGGAGCGGCCAGCATGAGCGTACGTCCCTGGCGCGATATCGCGCGCCGCCAGTCGCGCCAGATCATGGTCGGCAACGTGCCGGTCGGCGGCGGCGCGCCGATTACCGTCCAGACGATGACCAACACCCCGACCGAGGACGCGATCGCGACGATCGAACAGATCCGTCAATGTGTCGAGGTCGGCGCCGACATCGTCCGCGTCAGCTGTCCCGACGTCGAATCGACCGCCGCGATGCCCGCGATCGTCCGCGCCAGCGCGGTGCCGATCGTCGCCGACATCCATTTCCACTATAAGCGCGCGCTCGAAGCCGCCGACGCGGGGGCTGCGTGCCTGCGGATCAACCCCGGCAACATCGGCTCGGCCGAGCGGGTTAAGGAGGTCGTCCGCGCCGCCAAGGCGAATGGCTGCTCGATGCGCATCGGCGTCAACGCCGGGTCTTTGGACCGCCACCTGCTCGAGAAATACGGCGAGCCGTGCCCCGAGGCGCTCGTCGAAAGCGCGCTCGAACACGCCAAACTGCTCGAGGACGCCGACTTTCGCGAGTTTAAGATCAGCGTCAAGGCGTCCGACGTCTTCCTTGCCGTCGCCGCCTACAATGGCCTGGCGGAGGCGTGCGACTACCCGCTTCACCTCGGCATCACCGAGGCGGGCGGGCTGCAGGGCGGCACGGTCAAGTCGTCGATCGGCCTCGGCATGTTGCTGTGGGCGGGCATCGGCGACACGATCCGCGTGTCGCTAAGCGCCGACCCGGTCGAGGAGGTCAAGGTCGGCTACCACATGCTCAAGTCGCTCGGCATCCGCGCCCGCGGTGTCCGCGTGGTCAGCTGCCCGAGCTGCGCGCGGCAGGGCTTCGACGTCGTCAAGACCGTCGAGCGCCTCGAAACCGCGCTCGCCCATGTCACCACCGAACTGTCGCTCAGCGTCCTCGGCTGCGTCGTCAACGGTCCCGGCGAGGCGCGCGAGACCGACATCGGCATCACCGGCGGCGGCAACGGCAAGCACATGGTGTTCCTGTCGGGCGTCACCAGCCACCACATCGACGAACCCGCGATGGTCGACCACATCGTGTCGCTCGTCGAGAAGAAGGCGGCCGAGATCGAGGCGGCGAAGGCGGCGAAGCTTGCAGCCGAAGCGGCGATGCTGATCGCGGCGGAGTGACGATCCGCGCCGCTGCCCCTGCCGACGTCCCCGCCATGCTCCAGCTCATCATCGACCTCGCCGTGTACGAGCGCGAGCCCGATGCGGTGAAGGCGACGGTCGCGGGGCTGGCCGACACGCTGTTCGGGCCGACCCCGACCGCCGAGGCGATCGTCGCCGAAGCGGACGGCGTGGTCGTCGGCATGGCGTTGTTCTTCACCAACTATTCGACGTGGTCGGGGAAGAACGGCCTCTACCTCGAGGACTTGTACGTCACGCCCGCCGCGCGCGGATCGGGACTCGGCAAGGCGCTCCTGCGGCGTTTGGCAGCCCTCGCGGTCGAGCGAGGCTATGCCCGCGTCGAATGGTCGGTGCTCGACTGGAACGATCCGGCGATCGGCTTCTATCGCTCGATCGGCGCGGTGCCGAAGGACGAGTGGACGGTCTATCGCCTCGACGGCGAGGCGCTGGCGGCGTTGGGGGCATGAACCCTTGGGCGGCGCTCGTCGTCGGCGGGTTGTGCGAGGTCGGCTTCACCACCTCGCTCCGTTACGTCGACGGATTCCGCAATCTGCCGTGGGTCGCTGCCTTCCTCATCGCGGTGACGCTGAGCATGGGCTTCCTCGAATACGCCGGGCGGTCGATCCCGCTCGGCACGGCGTACGCCATATGGGCCGGGATCGGCGCGTTAGGAACCGTTCTGGTTGGCATCATCGTCTACGGCGACGCGGCGAGCCTGCCCCGGCTCCTGCTGCTGATCGGTCTGATCGGCTGCATCGTCGGGCTGAAGCTATTGCCCGCCTAAGTTGACAAAGTAGACGTTTTCGTCGACGAAATTCACCGGTCTCTGCCATGCGTCGCCGACCAGTCGACCGAAATATGATCTAACCGATCCGGCTCGAAATGTCAAGCCGCTCGATCGCCGCGCCGTGGCGCTCCCGCCGCCCGCTGGAGTTTCGCGCGTGCATCCCCTAGTTCCCGCGGCATGGCTGATAAAGTGCAACGGGTGCGGGGGACGCAGGACCTCTACGGCGACGACATCGCGCGGTTCGACACCGTCGTCGACACCTTCAACCGGGTCCGCAAGCTGTACGGCTTCCGCCGCGTCGACGTGCCGATCTTCGAATTCACGAGTGTGTTCGCCCGCTCGCTCGGCGAGACGACCGACGTCGTGTCGAAGGAGATGTACACGTTCGAGGACAAGGGCGGCGAGTCGCTGACGCTCCGCCCCGAATTCACCGCTGGGATCGCGCGCGCCTATATTTCAAACGGTTGGCAGCAGTTCGCGCCGATGAAGCTCGCCGCGCACGGGCCGTTGTTTCGCTACGAGCGCCCGCAGAAGGGGCGGTATCGCCAGTTCCATCAGCTCGATGCCGAGATCATCGGCGCGGGCGAACCCGCCGCCGATGTCGAGCTGATCGCGATGGGGGCGCAGCTGCTGCGCGAACTCGGCATCGCCGACAAGATCGTGCTCCAGCTCAATACGCTCGGTGATGCCGAGACGCGGTCGGCGTGGCGCAGCGCGCTGGTCGCGCACATGTCCGCGCACAGCGACGCCCTGTCGCCGGACAGCCGCGAGCGGCTGGCGAAAAACCCGCTCCGGATCCTCGATTCGAAAGACCCCGGCGATCGCGAGCTGGTCGCGACCGCACCAGGCATCGACGCGCACATGACGCACGAGGCAGGGGCGTTCTTCGAGGCGGTCCAGAAGGGCCTGCATTCGGCTGGCGTCGCCTTCGTTCGCGCGCCGGCGCTCGTCCGCGGCTTCGACTATTACCGTCACACCGCGTTCGAGTTCGTCACCGATCATCTCGGGGCGCAGGGCACGGTGATCGGCGGCGGGCGGTACGACGGGCTGATCGAGGCGATGGGCGGACCGCACACGCCCGCGGTCGGCTGGGCGGCGGGGATCGAGCGGCTGGCGATGTTGATCGAAGAGCCAGTCATGGAAGCGCCGGAATTTGCTATCACCCCTTGGGACGGAGCATTAGAGCTTTCTGAAGAAATCCAGCGAATACAGGAGGCGCGTCTTTCGCAAGCATTTCGTCTCCGGGGTATCGCTATAGAAACGATAAGGTCTGGTAAGAGAGATCGTCGGATCGATCGCGCTCGACGAATGGGGGCAAAAGCATTTGTGTCGTACGCGTCGATTTTAGACGACGAACGCTACGAGCTTTATGTGCTGCCGCTGTGGGCCGACGATTATGATCCAGTCGCTCGATTGATGGAGATATTTCCGTCTCTCGGTCGGGGTAACAACCCATCGCATTTCTACGTATCGCTTGATCATTGATCTCTATCCCCCCCGAACGCATCGCCCAGATCGAGCGCCGCCACGCCGACCTCGCCGCGCAGATGGGCAACCCCGACCTGCCGTCGGACCGGTTTGTCGCGCTGTCGAAGGATTACGCCGAGCTCACCCCCGTCGTCGTCGCGGCGGCGGAGGTGCGGCGGTTGCGCGACGAGGCGGCGGGGCTGGAGGCGATGCTCGCCGACCCCGAGATGCGCGAGATGGCGGAACTCGAAGCCGCCGAGATCGCCGAGGCGCTGCCGCTCGCCGAGCGGGTGTTGGCGCTCAAGCTGCTGCCGCGCGACACCGCCGACGACCGCCCGGCGATGCTCGAACTTCGCCCCGGGACCGGCGGCGACGAGGCGGCGCTGTTCGTTGGCGACCTGTGGCGGATGTACCAGCGCTACG
>JBBSFF010000043.1:0-10589 GCA_038238995.1 Sphingomonadales bacterium | reverse complement strand
GGCAACAGCCGGCGAAACTAGATGGGTGCGGCCTCCTTTGCCCTGCCGGCCCTCGAAGTTTCGGTTGCTGGTGGCGGCGCAGCGTTCGCCGGGCGAAAGTTGATCCGGATTCATGCCGAGGCACATCGAGCAGCCGGGTTCGCGCCAGTCGAAGCCGGCGTCGCGGAAGATCGCGTCCAGCCCCTCGGCCTCCGCCTGGTCCTTCACCAGTCCCGACCCCGGCACCACCATCGCCCGGACGTGGTCGGCGACCCTTCGGCCGCGCGCGATATCCGCCGCGGCGCGCAGGTCCTCGATCCGGCTGTTGGTGCAGCTGCCGATGAAGATGTTCTCGACTGAGACGTCCTCGAGCCGCGTTCCGGCCGCCAGGCCCATGTAATCGAGCGACTTGGCCGCGGCGGCGCGCTTGCCCGGATCGGCGAAGCTGTCGGGCGACGGCACGCTGCCGGTGATCGCGACGACGTCCTCGGGGCTCGTCCCCCACGTCACCAGCGGGGCGATGCCGCCGCCGTCGATCGTGACGACGCGGTCGTACGCCGCGCCCGCGTCGGTCGGCAGCGTCCGCCAATAGGCGACGGCGGCGTCCCACGCGGCCCCGACCGGCGCGCGCGGCCGGCCCTGCAAATACGCGAACGTCTTCGCGTCGGGGGCGACGAGCCCGGCGCGCGCGCCCGCCTCGATCGCCATGTTGCACACCGTCATCCGGCCCTCGACGCTGAGGTCGCGGATTACCTCGCCGGTATATTCGATCACCGATCCCGTCCCGCCGCCGGTGCCGAGCGCGCCGACGATCGCGAGCGCGACGTCCTTCGCCGAAACCCCGAAGCCGAGCGCCCCCGTGACCCGCACCGCCATCGCGCTCGACCGGCGCAGCAGCAGCGTCTGGGTGGCGAAGACGTGTTCGACCTCGCTCGTGCCGATCCCGAACGCGAGCGCGCCGAGCGCGCCGTGCGTCGCGGTGTGGCTGTCGCCGCAGACGAGCGTCGTGCCGGGCAACGTGAACCCCTGTTCGGGGCCGATGACGTGGACGATCCCCTGCGCGGCGGCGTTCAATTCGATCAGTTCGACCCCGAACTCGGCGCAATTGGCTTCGAGGGTCGCCACCTGCAGCGCGGATTCGGGGTCGGCGATCGGCTCGAACCGGTGGTTGGTCGGAACATTATGGTCGGGGACCGCGAGCGTCAGGTCGGGGCGATGGACTGCGCGACCCGCCAGCCGCAGCCCCTCGAACGCCTGCGGGGTCGTCACCTCGTGGATCAGGTGACGGTCGATCCAGACGAGCGCGGTGCCGTCGTCGCGTTGTTCGACGACATGGTCGTCCCAGATCTTGGCGTAGAGCGTGCGGGCGGTCATCCGCGACGGCGTACGAAGGTGCGGCGGAGGGGTCAACTCCAGCCGCCGTCCGCCATTGGGGCATGCGCGGCGGTCGTTCGCGGCGACAGTCTTGAAAGTGTAACGCGGCGGGCGCATCGACACGGCATGCGCATCCTGATCGCCCTCGTCCTCGCCGCCCTTCCTGCCGCTCCGGCGTTCGCGTGGGGCAAGACCGGGCACCGCGTCATCGGCACGATCGCCGAGCGGATGATCGGGGAGCGCGCCAGGCGCGGCATCCGCGCGATCCTCGGCGTCGAGGGCATCGCCGAGGCGTCGACCTGGCCCGACTTCGAACGATCGAACCCCGACGCCTTCTGGCAGAAGGAGGCGGGGCCCTATCATTATGTCACCGTCCCCGTCGGCAAGACCTATGCCGAGGTCGGGGCCCCGCCCGAAGGCGACGCGGTTACCGCGCTCAAGAAATTCACCGCGACGGTCCGCGACAAGACCGCCCCGCTCGCCGACCGGCAGCTCGCGTTGCGCTTCATCATCCACATCGTCGGCGACCTGCACATGCCCCTCCACGCCGGCAACGGCACCGACAAGGGCGGCAACGACGTCAAGGTCACCTTCAACCGCGAGGCGACCAATTTGCACGCGGTCTGGGATTCGGGGCTGATCGACCAGGAGCAGTTGTCGTACAGCGAGTTGGCGAACTGGCTCAACGCGCGCATCACCCCCGCCGACCGGGCGGCGTGGCGGACCGCCGACCCGCTGGTGTGGATCGGCGAATCGGCGGAGCTCCGCGACCGCATCTATCCCGCGCCGTCGGCGGTTCCCGGCGAGCCGATCAAGCTCGGCGGCGATTATGTCTTCGCCTGGACCGCCGCCCGCGACCTGCGCCTCGAACAGGGCGGCGTCCGGCTCGCGGCGTATCTCGACTGGGTATTCACGCGGTAGCCGACCGTGTAACCTGCGACGGCTCGCCAGCGAACCGACCGGAGAGTGCCGTTCCCGCCTCAGGAGACCGACCCATGCGCCTGCTTCCCGTCGCCGCCCTTATCGCCACCCTCGCCGCCGTGCCCGTGCTCGCCGGGATCGACGTCGGCCCGGCGATCGGAGCGAAGGCCCCCGCGCTCGCGCCGACGGTGACCGCGGGCGGCACGGCGGCGACGCTCAAGTCGATCCGCGGCGAGCATGGCACGGTGCTGATCTTCTTCCGCTCGGTGAAGTGGTGCCCGTATTGCAAGAAGCAGATGATCGACTTCAAGGCGGCGACCGCGCCGCTCGCCGAGCGCGGCTACAAGCTCGCGGCGATCAGCTACGACGACGCCGCGACGCAGACCGCCTTCGCCGAAAAGGAGGGGATCACGCTGACCTTCCTGTCCGATCCGGGGTCGAAGACGATCGACGCATGGGCGCTGCGCGACCCACAGTACAAGCCCGACAGCTTCGCCTACGGCGTGCCGCGCCCCTCGATCTTCGTCCTCGACCGCAAGGGCGTCGTCCGCGCGAAGCTGGCCGAGGACGGGTACAAGGTCCGCCCGACGGTCGAGGCGGTGTTGGCGGCGGTCGACGGGGTTAAATAACAGCGGCGGGTTGCGACCTCAAAGCTGTCAGATATTCGCCACGAACCAAACGACAAAAGCTGCCACGCCCAGCAGCACCAGAGCGAGTAGTGCACGCACAACAGGCGGATCGCTTCGCAGTGTTTCGCCGGGCCAAGGCTTGGTCAGCGCGGCGAGCGGTGCGACGAACGACGCGAGGGCACCGGCCACACGGACCCAATCGAGCATCACCCATTGCCTCGACAAGGCGGTCGACTGTGCGTCAGTGATGGTGTCCTTCGCTGAATGCACGCCGTGATAATAGAGCGCCGCATTCATCGGCCAAAACGCCACGACCGTGAGGATCAGCAACAAAAGGATGCCGACCGATGGCAGACAAAGAAGCCAGCGATAGCGCCACGGTGTCCGCCAACCCGCCGTGAGCGCACCGAAACCAGCAACGAGCATCGCCGCCGAGAATGGAATGAAGAATACTCCTGTGTCGACCGGCCATGCCTTCCCGTACGGCATCATGACCAGCGACGTGGGAGGATTGGCGCTCCAAGCTCCGGCAAGAACCAGAAGGTCGAATAACTTAGCGCCCAGCAACGGGCCGCCGACCAAAACCGCAACCCACAAAAAAGCGCGTGTCGCACGCTCTCTGGTCATCCCGTCCCCTCAGCCGCAATTGGCTACATCGCGTGGGCGGCAACCACAAGCGGCCCGGCAGCTATCCACCCTCAAGCAGTCATGCTGGCGAAGGCCAGCATCCACGGTGGAGCGAGACGGCAGGCTTGGCGCTTGGCATGACCGTGGATGCGGGCATTCGCCAGCATGACTGCTGTAAATTAGAACACCGGTTTCTGATGAAATAACTTAACAGCGGGCAGCCGCCCCCCCTCAAACCAACTCCACCGCCACCGCCGTCGCTTCCCCCCCGCCGATGCACAGCGCGGCCACCCCCCGCGTCCCCCCCGTCCGCCGCAGCGCCGCGATCAGCGTCGCGATGATGCGTGCGCCGCTCGCGCCGATCGGGTGGCCGAGCGCGGTCGCGCCGCCGTGGATGTTGAGCTTCGCGCGGTCGATGCCGAGATCGCGCATCGCGATCATCGCGACGACGGCGAACGCCTCGTTGACTTCGAACAGGTCGACGTCGGCGACCGCCCACCCCGCCTTGTCGAGCACCTTCTGGATTGCGGGCACCGGTGCCGTGGTGAACTTCGCCGGTTCGTGCGCGTGGCTCCCGTGTGCGACGATCCGTGCGACCGGGGTCAGGCCGTGCGCGACAGCGATGCTCGCGCGCGTCAGCACCAGCGCCGCCGCACCATCGGAGATCGACGAGGCGTTCGCCGCCGTGATCGTCCCGTCCTTGCTGAACGCGGGCTTGAGCGTCGGGATCTTGTCGGGGCGCGCCTTGCCCGGCTGTTCGTCGGTGTCGACCGTCACCGGCCCACCGCGCGACGGCACGGTGACCGCGACGATCTCCCCGGCGAACGCGCCCGAGTCGATCGCCACGGTCGCGCGGCGCAGCGATTCGAGCGCGTAATCGTCCTGCTCCCGCCGCGTGAACTGATAGTCGCGCGCCGAGTCCTCGGCGAACGATCCCATCAGCTTACCGGGGTCGTACGCATCCTCGAGCCCGTCCAAGTACATCGAATCCTTGACGACGTCGTGGCCGATCCGCGCGCCGCCGCGATGCTTGGCCAGCAGGTACGGCGCGTTCGACATGCTCTCCATGCCGCCGGCGACGACGATGTCGGCCGACCCGGACGCGAGCGCATCGTGCGCCATGATCGCCGCCTGCATGCCGCTGCCGCACATCTTGTTGACCGTCGTCGCGGTGACCCCGAGCGGCAGCCCCGCGCCGATCGCCGCCTGCCGCGCCGGGGCCTGCCCGAGCCCGGCGGGGAGGACGCAGCCCATGATGATCTGGTCGACCGCGTCCCCGGCGACGCCCGACCGTTCGACCGCCGCGCGGACCGCGGTGCTGCCGAGCACGGTCGCGGCGACCCCGCTCAGGCTCCCCTGAAAGCCACCCATCGGCGTGCGCGCGTACGACAGGATGACGACTGGATCGCGCATGGCGGAATTTCCCGGGGGCGGTGACAAGGCCCATGTCGGCACGCTAAGGCAGCGCGTCAATCACCACCTGAGGATAGTTCGTGGACATTTCCAAGATCGCGATCGGGCGCAACCCGCCGGTCGACATCAACGTCATCATCGAAGTACCGATGGGCGGCGAGCCGGTGAAATACGAGATGGACAAGGCGAGCGGCGCGCTGTTCGTCGACCGCTTCCTTCACACCGCGATGTTCTATCCGGGCAACTACGGCTTCGTGCCGCACACGCTGTCGGCCGATGGCGACCCGATCGACGTGCTCGTCGTCGGGCAGCACCCGCTCGTGCCCGGCGCGGTGGTCCGCGTCCGCCCGATCGGCGCGCTGGTGATGGAGGACGAGGGCGGCGGCGACGAGAAGCTGATCGGCGTACCGGTCGACGCGCTCCACCCGTTCTATTCGAACGTCAAAAGCACCGACGACCTGCCGACGACGCTGATCGAGCAGATCAGCCACTTCTTCGCGCACTACAAGGATCTGGAAAAGGGCAAGTGGGTGACGATCGGCGCGTGGAAGGATGCCGACGGCGCGGCGGTCCTGCTCAACGAGGCGATCGCGCGCGCGCAGGCAGCGGGCGAAAAGTCACCCGACTGATCGGGCGGTGGGCGCGCGCCGCCCGCCGACGAGCCGCCAGACGAGTCCCGCCGCAAGGTACGTCAGCAGCCCGGCGAAGGCGTAGCGGTAGCGCAACGTCGGCTGGACGACGACGTAGAGCAGCGTCGGGAAGGCAATCGTCAGCGCAACGAACAGATGCTGCCGCGATCGCGCGACCATGCCCCACACCAGCCCCAGCAGCCCGAGCGCGCTGATCGCCCACACCAGCGCCTGCCGCGCCGCGACTCCGCGGATCGCCCCGGTGCCATATTGGTCGAACAGCCATTTCGGCGGGAAATACAGCTCGCGCAGGTGGCGGAGCGCGATGTGCGCGAAGTCGCCGGGGTGCGCGGCGATCCACGCATTCGCCTCGGTGCCGAGCGACGCGAAATAGGTCGCGTCGTCGGGGAAGGTCTTGAGCCGGGCGAGCGCGGCGGCGCTGAAGAACGGGTGGATTTGCTCCGACCTTGCGACGAACACCGCGCGCGGGTCGGCGGGATCGACCGCGGCGGTGTGGAAAGCGGTGTCGAGCTCCATCCCGAAGTTGCCGCGGCTGACCATGAAGCGGTGGTAGACGACCTCGTTCCGCACGATCCACGCGCCGTTGACCGCGACGAAGCCGAGCGCGAGCACGACCGCCGCGAACGGCCAGCGCCGCACGGGAAGATGCCGCAGCCCGACCAGCCCGAGCCCGGCGTAGGCGGCGAGCGCGATGCCGGGGTTGATCAGGAACGCAAACCCCGCCGCGAGCCCGAAGCGCGCGATGCTCCGCCAGCCGAGCGGCCCGGCGTCGAGCCGGAGCAGCCACCACAGCAAGCCCGCCGCGAGCATCGCCCCGAACGCGCCCTCGCGGATGCGGAAATCGACGACCTCGACGTAGAAATTGAGCGGCACGAGCAGCAGGAACGCAAGCGCCGCCAGCCGCGGCGCCACCGCAACACCGAGGTCGGCGGCGACGCGGTACAATATCCAGAACAGCGTGCAGACCACCGCCGCCGCGATCACCGCGAGAATCAGCTCCGACGTCAGCGACCCGACCCCGAAGACGCGGTAGATCAGCCCCTCGACCATCGTGTTGAACGGCCCGACGTGGCTGCTGACCCCGCTGCCCGGGGCATAGGCGTCGGCGAGCCGCCCGGTTTCGGCGAAGGTCGCTGCGACATGCCACATCTCCGACTTGTGCGGCGACAGGCGTTCGGCGGGGCTGAGGAACAGCCACGCGATGCGGATGACGAAGCCGAGCGCGAGTAGCGCCGCGACAAGCGGGCGCTCGATCCGCGCCAGCGCCGTTTCGAGCCGGTCCAACGCCCCATCAGCCATCGTCGTCCCCCGATCGTTCGCGCCCGCCCTGCCACGACGCCGCCGGCCAGTCGATGCGGTCGGGATGGGTGAACACCTCGAACCCGTCGGCGCGCGCGACCGCGACGAGCGTCAGCCCGGCGGCGGCGGCGGTATCGACCGCGAGGCGGGTCGGGGCCGACACCGCGACGACGATGGGGCAGCCAAGCATCGCCGCCTTCTGCACCATTTCGAGCGACACCCGGCTCGTCAGCAGCAGCATCGCGCCCGACGGATCGATTCCTGCCCGCGCAGCCGCCCCAACGAGCTTGTCGAGCGCATTGTGCCGTCCGACGTCCTCGCGGACGAGCAGCGGCTCGCCGCGTCGCCACAGCGCGGCGCCGTGAACCGCGCGCGTCGCCCGGCCGAGCGGCTGTGCGTCGCCGAGTCCTGCCATGGCGGCGACGATCTCGGCAGGCGACGGGTGCGGCCCCGCCCCGGTCACGGCACGCGGAGTTCGCGCCGCCGCGTCGAGGCTTTCGATCCCGCACAGGCCGCACCCGGTCGGCCCCGCCATCGCCCGCCGCCGATCGGCGAGCGCGGTGGCAGGCGCATCGTCGAGCCACAGCCGCGCTTCGATGCCATCTGGATGCGCGACGATCGCGACGTCCCCAACCGCCGCCGCGGTCGCGACGATACCTTCGGTCAGGAGAAATCCGGTCGCGAAGTCGGCGAGGTCGGCGGGCGTCGCCAGCATCACCGCTAGCGTCGAACCGTTGACGACGATCGCCACCGGGGTCTCGGCGGCGAGCGTCCGCGTGCCGTCGAGCCGCTTGCCGTCCCGCCATTGCCCCCGCGACACCGCGTCCGCACCGATATTTTGCCGAGGCTTCATCGAACCGGCATAGTCGCCCGGCGTTCCACGTCCAGCCTCGCCGATCGGAGTCGTGATGACCAGCAAGCCCGACTTCACGCCGTACCCCGGACCCGCCGGCGGCTGGGGATCGCTCAAATCGGTCGCCGAGATTCTCCCGCGTGAGGGCAATGCGATTGCCGTGTCGCGCGAATTGCTCCGCCAGAACAAGGCCGACGGCTTCGCCTGCGTCGCGTGCGCGTGGGCAAAACCGGCGAACGCCCACCCCGCCGAATTCTGCGAGAACGGCGCGAAGGCGACCGCGTGGGAGCTGACCAGCCGTCGAGCAGACGCGACGTTCTTCACCAACCACCGGGTCGCCGAACTGCTCCGCCTGCGCGACTACGACCTCGAACAGCAGGGCCGCCTGACGGTGCCGCTGCGCTACCATCCCGACAGCGACCGCTATCTACCGATCCCGTGGGCGACCGCGTTCGCCGAGATCGGGGCCGAGCTCAACACCCTCGATCCGCAGTCGGTGGTGTTCTACGCGAGCGGGCGCGCCAGCCTCGAGACGTCGTACATGTACGGCCTGCTCGCGCGGATGTACGGCACCAATAACCTGCCCGACAGTTCGAACATGTGTCACGAAACCACGTCGGTCGCGTTGATGGCGCGGATCGGCGTGCCGGTCGGCACGACCAAGCTCGAGGATTTCGAGCAGTGCGACGCGATTTTCTTCTTCGGCCAGAACGTCGGATCGAACGCGCCGCGCCTCCTCCACCCGTTGCGCAGCGCAGCCAAGCGCGGCTGCACGATCGTCACCTTCAACCCGCTGGTGGAGCGCGGCCTCGAACGCTTCACCGACCCGCAGAACCCGTTCTAGATGTCGACCCGCAGCGAGACGCGGATTTCCGCGCAATACCACCAGGTTCGCGCCGGCGGCGACATCGCCGTGCTGATGGGCATGTGCAAATACGCGATCGAGGCCGACGACCGCACCGGCGACGTCCTCGATCACGCGTTCATCGCTGAACATTGCCACGGCTTCGACGCGTTCGCCGCCGCCGCGCGCGCGACGACCTGGACGGCGATCGAAGCCGCATCGGGCCTGACCGCCGACGCGATCCGCGCGGCGGGCGAGGTCTATGTCACCGCCAAGCGCGTCATCGCCGTCTACGGCATGGGGCTGACGCAGCACGTCCACGGCATCCAGAACGTCGAGATGATCGTCAACCTGCTGCTGCTGCGCGGGAATATCGGGCGCGAAGGCGCGGGCGTCTGCCCGGTGCGCGGCCACAGCAATGTCCAGGGGCAGCGCACCGTCGGCATTAGCGAAAAGCCCGAGCTCGTGCCGCTCGACAAGCTCGAGGCGCAATTCGGCTTCACCGCGCCGCGGCGGAAGGGGCTCAACACCATCGAGGCGTGCGAAGGCATCGTCGACGGGTCGGTCCGGGCGTTCGTCGGGCTCGGCGGCAACTTCCTCCGTGCGGTCCCCGACACGGCGACGATGACGCCGGCGTGGGCGAAGCTGCGCCTGACGGTCCACATCGCGACCAAGCTCAACCGCGGGCACCTGACGCCGGGGGCGGTCAGTTATATCCTGCCCTGCCTCGGGCGGACCGAGCGCGACGTCCAGGCGAGCGGGCCGCAATCGGTGTCGATCGAGGATTCGACGAGCTGCATCCACGGCTCGGTCGGCGAGCGGACCCCGGCGTCGCCGGACCTCCTCTCCGAAGCAGCGATCGTCGCGGGAATCGCTGCGGCGACGCTCAGCCCGAACGCGAAGCTGCCGTGGGCCGAATGGGTCGGCGATTACGCCAACGTCCGCGACGCGATCGCCGAGACCTATCCCGAATATTTCGCCGACTTTAACGCGCGGATGTTCACCCCCGGCGGCTTCTACCGCGGCAACAAGGCACGCGAGCGCCAGTTCGAGACCGCGAGCGGCAAGGCCGAGTTCGCCGTGCCCGCAATGCTCGATGCGGCCGGGTTCGCCGACGCCCCGGGGCTGCTGCGGCTGATCACGCTGCGGTCGAACGACCAGTTCAACACCACCGTCTACGGCGATCACGACCGCTTCCGCGGGGTGAAGGGCACGCGCGACGTGCTGTTCATCTCGCCCACCGACATGGCGGCGCACGGGCTGACCGAAGGCGACATCGTTGCGCTCCGCACCGACTATGGCGACGGGATCGAGCGGCGGCTCGGCGGTCTGCGCGTCACGCCGTACGCGCTGCCGACGGGCTGCATCGGCACCTATTATCCCGAGGCGAACGTCCTCATCCCGCTCGCGCACCACGCCGAGCAGAGCTTCGTCCTCGCGGCGAAGTCGGTGCCGGTGCGGATCGAGCGATAGCGCCGGGATCGATCGAGCGTACGCGTCAGCGCGACGGCAAGGCCTTCGTCGCGATGAAGTCGATCACCGCCATCCCGTTCGGGGTGTTCGGTGTGACGATATCGAAATGGTTGGCGTTGGCCGGCGTGAGAACCTCGACGACATCGCCGCTGGCTTGCGCCGCCGCGACATAGGGTTGCATCAGCGCGCCGAGTTCGGCCTGAACCAGCAACTGGCGCGGCCCGAGCGGCAGGTGATCCATCGGCGACGCGATCCGGTATTCCGCCGGTCGTTGCTGCGGCGTACCCCCCATCAGCGGGACGATCGCCGGTCCGCCGCATACCTGCACGTCGATGCCGACAAACGGTGCCAGCGCGCCCGGCCCGTCGATCGCGGCGACCGTGACGGGGCGAACTCGCATCGCGTTCCACGGGGCCGGAAGCTTCGCCCGCGATGCTGCCCACAAGGCGAGATGCGCCCCGGAGGAATGGCCGACGACGACCACCCGCGCGAGGTCGAGGTGGTATTTCGCGGCGATGTCGGCAAGC
>JBBSFF010000042.1:0-10607 GCA_038238995.1 Sphingomonadales bacterium | reverse complement strand
GGTGGCGCAGGACGCGATCCACACCCTCGCCGCGCGGGGTTGCGGCGGGGGCCAGCACCCCGATCGCACGAAGCAGCAGCCGCCATGCCAGTTCGCGTGGCAGGCCGGCGGCGTCGAGCGTTACCGCGCCCGGCGACACGGTCGCGCGCCCGCGCCATGCAGCGTCGGCAGTCCAGTCGAGCGCCGCCTCGACGTCGGCAAGATGCGCGGCGCTCGCGGCGAGCCGGTCGGGGGCAAGCCACGGTGTCGTCGCGAGCAGCGTCCGCGCGTGGGTCCGGTCGAAGCGGTGGGCGCGATTCGACGGATCGTCGACTGCGGTCCAGCCAGCTTCGGCAACCGTCGCAGCGAGGTCGGCTGTAGTCGCACCAAGCAACGGACGGAGTAAATCGACACCGTCGACGAGCGGACGACGAACACGGATACCCGCCAGCCCGCCGCTGCCGGTGCCGCGCGCGAGGCGGAGGAGCAGCGTCTCGGCCTGGTCGTCGCGGTGATGCGCGGTCGCCAGCCAGCCGATCCCGTGCGCCGCGCAATAGTCGCCCATCAGCCGGTATCGCGCCGTTCGCGCGGCTGCCTGGAGGTTGGCGGTGGGGTGCGGGCCGTCCCAGCGGAGGGTACGGTGGGGCACGCCGAGCGATGCGGCATAGCCCGCGACCAGCGCCGCCTCGGCTGTCGCCACGGTGCGCAGCCCGTGATCGACCGTCAGCGCATGGACCCGATCGCCGAACGCGCGGTGCGCCAGGAGGAGGAGCGCGAGACTGTCGGGGCCGCCCGATACCGCGACCGCTATCGGCTCGTCATCGTGCAGCCGCCGCTCGATCAGCGCCGCGACGGCGGCGGCGAGATCGGGGATCACGGCTGAGTCAGCCCTCGCACTTCGCGTCCTTGCGCGCCTTCGTCGCCGCGCTGGTCAGCGCCGGGGTCAGCTTGTCGCCGTAGACCGACTGGAGCTCGTTCAACGATCGGCACGCCTGATCGGGCTTCTTCAGCGCAGTCAGCGCGTTGCCGAGCCACAACAGGCTGTCGGGCGCGCGGTCGCCCTTCGGGTATTTCTGGTAGCCGTCGAGAAACGCCTTCGCTGCCTGGGCAAAGCTATCCTGCGCCATGAAGCTTCGCCCGAGCCAATATTGCGCATTGCTCGCGCGCGGTGATTTAGGATTATTCGCGAGGAAGTCCTGCATCGCCGCCTCGGCGCGCGAAAAATCCTTCGCAACGTACAGCGCATACGCGGCGCGCCACGTATCCTCGACCGACGCCGGGGTTGCCGCCGCGTCGGGCGGGGTCGCCTTGGCTGTGGGCTTCGGCGAAACGCGAACCGGCGGCGCGGGTTCGGGCGCAGTCGCCGGGGTATCGGCTGGCGGCGCGACGACTTTCGGCCCCTCGACCGCCGTCAGGCGGAATTCGGTGTCGCCGCGAAACTTCGTAACAGTTTCCTCGAGCTGACGGAGCTTGAACTGCGTCTCTTCGACCTGCCCCGTCAGCGCCCGCTGCTGCCGCTCGAGCGCATCGACCCGGGCCGTCAGGTCGGCGAGCGCCGACGTCGACGGCGTGCCGACCGGCTCGCTCGGCGCGACGGCCGCGGGTGCAATCTCGGGAACGAAGTTGCGCGGATCGCCGCCGGGAAAGACCTTCCGCTGGACCGCGCGCATCTGGGTTTCGAGCGTCCCGACGCGCTTGTCGAGCCGCTCGTCCTGCGCCGCGGCGGGGACCGCGACGAGCAATAGCGCGAACAGCAGCGACCTCATTGCGGTGCGATCACCGGGGCGGCAGCGTGCGCGCGCAGGTCGGCGGCATCGAGGCTGACGTTCTTGACCGTCTCGACCGGCCCACCGAGCGGCGGCAGTATTCGACCGTCGATGCTGATCTGCAGCGCACCCGCGCGCCCGGTCCACAGGCGTTGGCCCGGAACCCCGGTCACGTCGTAATGCTCGCCCTTGGCGAGAACGCCGGTCTTGACGGTGACGACCTTGTGCGCCTCCGCGTCGTACGCCGAGATGCGATACCATGCGTCGTCGCTCGCGGTGATGACAACGCGACCGCCTATCGCGCCAGGGACTGGGGTGGCGAGCGTGCTTCCCGTGGTCGTGATCGCCGGGGCCATCGGCGGCGGCGCGAGGGTGGCCTGCTCGGCGGTCACTGTCGCCGCATTGCTCGCCGGCTCGGTGACGACCGGCGCGGCCGCGGTAGAAGTCGACGACCCGGTCGGAGGCGGACTCGCCGCCGCGACGACCGGAGCCCCCGTCGTTGCGGAATCGAACACCCCCGCGCTCCACGCGACGACCGCGCCGATCACCGCCAGCACGGCGACGATGCTGAGGGTCACCAGCCCGCGCGGCGGCAGGCGGCGTTCGTCGAGCGGGGCCATCGGCGGCGGGGCGGGAGTATGCGCGACCTTGGTCGTCTCGGCACGGAACTGTGCCCCGATCGCCTCGGCGTCGAGCCCGACCGCGCGTGCATAGGCTTTGGCGAAACCGATCGCGTACGGCAGCGCCGGCAGGCTGTCGTGCGCGTCGGCCTCGATCGCGGCGAGATGGCGGAGCGGCACGCGGGTGTCGCGGGCGATGTCGGTCAGCTCGAGCCCGGCGGCAGTGCGGGCCTCGCCAAGGATTGCGCCGACGCGGCGGCCATGGGCAAAATCGTCGCCTGCGGCAGTGACTTCGGTATCCACGGCGTTTCCTTGGGCCGGTCCCTCGCCCCGGCGCGGCGCAAACTCGCTTGGGCGGGCGGCGAAGTCAATCTTTTGGCGCGGGCAACAACCGTTGTTGGCCGCGCGTCGTCATGGCGACGCCCTTGTTGCAGCGCGGTAGTTGGCGTATGGGCGCGCTCGGCTTCCCTACCCCGCTATTCAGGATTCCCCACATGCGCTTGCGCAATGTCGCGATCATCGCGCACGTCGACCATGGCAAGACGACCCTCGTCGACCAGATGTTCCGCTCGTCGGGTACGTTCCGCGAAAACCAGCGCGTCGCCGAGCGCGCGATGGATTCGAACGACCTCGAAAAAGAGCGCGGCATTACCATCCTTGCCAAGTGCACCAGCGTCGACTGGACCGACCCGACGACGCACGAGACGATCCACATCAACATCGTCGACACGCCCGGCCACGCCGACTTCGGCGGCGAGGTCGAGCGCATCCTGTCGATGGTCGACGGCGTCATCTTGCTCGTCGACGCCGCCGAAGGGCCGATGCCGCAGACCAAGTTCGTCACCGGCAAGGCGCTCGCGCTCGGCCTCCGGCCGATCGTTGTCGTCAACAAGATCGACCGCCAGGACGCGCGCGCGCAGGAAGTTCTCGACGAGGTGTTCGACCTGTTCGTCACACTCGAGGCGAGCGACGAGCAGCTCGAGTTTCCGGTTCTCTTCGCGTCGGGACGCAACGGCTACGTCGGCTATAACAGCGACGTCCGCTCGGGTGATTTGACCCCACTGTTCGAGACCGTCGTCAAGCACGTGCCCGCGCCCGCCGCCGACGTCGACGGGCCGTTCAAGATGCTGGTGTCGCTGCTCGACCGCGATTCGTTCGTCGGGCGCATTCTCACCGGGCGCATCCTGTCGGGGACGCTTCGGCTCAACGCGCCGATCCGTGCGCTCAACCCCGACGGCACCGTCGCCGAGGAAGGCCGCGCCGCCAAGATCTTCGCGTTTCAGGGGCTCGAGCGCGTGCCGGTCGAGGAAGCGCATGCCGGCGACATCATCGCCATCGCCGGGCTGACCAAGGCGACCGTCGCCGACACGATCGCCGACGTCGGCGTCACCGAGCCGCTTCACGCGCAGCCGATCGATCCGCCGACGCTGGCGATGACCTTCGCGGTCAACGATTCGCCGTACGCTGGTCGCGACGGCAGCAAGGTCACCAGCCGGATGATCGCCGATCGCCTCAAGCGCGAAGCCGAAGGCAACGTCGCGGTCCGCGTCACCGAATCGGCCGAGAAGGACAGCTACGAGGTCGCCGGGCGCGGCGAGCTCCAGCTCGGCGTGCTGATCGAGACGATGCGCCGCGAAGGCTTCGAGCTATCGATCAGCCGCCCGCGCGTCCTGTTCATGACCGACGAGCACGGCAAGCGGACCGAGCCGTACGAGACCGTCGTCATCGACGTCGACGAGCAATATTCGGGCACCGTCGTCGAGAAGATGGCGAGCCGCAAGGCCGAGATGACCGACATGCGCCCGTCGGGCGGCGGCAAGACCCGCCTGACGTTCCGCGCCCCCGCACGCGGCCTCATCGGCTATCACGGCGAATTCCTGTCCGACACGCGCGGCACCGGCATCATGAACCGGCTGTTCGACAGCTATGGTCCGTACAAGGGGCCGATCTCGGGGCGCGGCAACGGCGTGCTGATCTCGACCGAGACCGGCGAAGCGGTTGGCTATGCCCTCGGTTATCTCCAGCCGCGCGGCGTGCTGATGATCGAGCCCGGCGAGGCGGTCTATCAGGGCATGGTCATCGGCGAGAATGCGCGCGATGACGATCTCGAAGTCAATCCGTTGAAGTCGAAGGCGCTGACCAACTTCCGCGCGAGCGGTAAGGACGACGCGATCGTGCTCTCGCCGCCGAAGCGGCTGACGCTCGAACAGGCGATCGCGTACATCGACGACACCGAGCTCGTCGAAGTGACACCGAACTTCATCCGCCTGCGCAAGGTCCATCTCGACCCCAACGCCCGCAAGCGCGCGAGCCGCCAGGTCGCCAACGGCTGATCGCCGACGGTCAATCGCCAACGGCGCATCGTCGACGACCGACCAGTGGCCGCGCGCCGCCCTGCTGTGGCGGCTGAACGATGCAACCCTCGCCGAACGCCGCCGTAACTGTCTGAAGGGCGCGAGACGGAGGTGGGCAGTGCGGGCGTTGCGGATGCGCGTGGGTCAGGCCCAATGCCGCGAACGGCGGCATCGCCTGATCCAATGGCCCGTCTTCACGCTGTTTCTGCTCCTGACCGCGTTGACGATGGGCGGCATCAGCGACTTCACCGTCAGTGCGATCAGCGGCCTGTGCGGAACCGAATTCATCGTCCTGATCGTGGGCTTCGTCTGCTTGCTCGGCGCGGTTAGGGGGCAGGTTCTCCGTTCATGAAATGATTGGGTGAAATCGTTTCGGCAACCTTTCGGCGCGTGGCGGGTTGAACTCGCACACCACCGAACAGGGAATGATGTCATGGCCGAATACGAAACCCGCAATGTCGACGCCGCAGGTAATCCGATCGTCGTCGAACGAACCGTCACCCGCGACAAGACCAACAACATGGGCTGGCTGATCGCGCTGCTGATCGTCGTCGCGCTCGTCGTCGGCGCTTTCGCCTTCAAGCTGATCAATATCGATCAGACGTCGTCGGGTTCGCTACCGACGGTCAAGGTCGATACCGCGGGCGGCTCGCTGCCGAAGTTCAACGTCGATACCGCCAAGGTCGACGTGGGCACCAAGACGACCGATGTGACCGTTCCGACCGTCGACGTCGGCACGAAGAAGACCGGGATCGAGTTGCCGACTGTTCACGTCGAGAAGGCCGACGCCGACAAGAAGTAATGCCGATCCTGACGATCATCGCTTCGGTCCTGTTGCCGCCGCTTGGCGTTTTCCTGGCGCGCGGCATCGGGAGTGACTTCTGGATCAATTGCCTGCTGACGCTGCTCGGCTATGTCCCGGGGATGATCCACGCGCTTTGGGTGGTGTTAAGCCAACGGGGCTAGCATAATAGGCGTTATGCCGTTTCCGCCATCGACCGCCATGGCCGCCGCCCTTGCGCAAGCTCAGGCGGCGGCGACGCGTGGCGAGGTGCCGGTCGGCGCGGTGATCACCGATGCGTCGGGGGTGATCATCGCTGCGGCGGGCAATCGTACACGCGAGCTGTTCGATCCAACCGCGCACGCCGAAATCCTCGCGATCCGCGCCGTGTGTGCCGCTTCGGCGAGCGAACGCCTTCCCGGCCATTCGCTCCACGTCACCCTCGAACCGTGCGCGATGTGCGCGGCCGCGATCGGCTTCGCGCGGATCGAACGGCTGTATTTCGGCGCGTCCGACCCGAAGGGCGGTGGCGTCGACCACGGCGCGCGGGTGTTCGCGCAGCCGAGCTGCCACCATGCGCCGCAAGTGTATGGCGGGATCGCCGCGGGCGAGGCGGCGGCGCTGCTGACCGATTTCTTCGCCGCGCGGCGCTAACCGAGGCGTTTCGCCGACAGCCACGCGGTCATCGCCGCATTGACCCGCTCGGGGGCCTCCTGCTGGACCCAATGCGAGACGCCGGGGAGGCGCACCAGCGTGAAGTCGTCGACGAGCCCGTCGTACCCCTCGGTCATCTCGACGCCGAGCGCGGTGTCGGCCTCGCCCCAGATCAGCAGCGTCGGCACGTCGATCGGCACAATCGGCTCGCGTCCGATCGTGCGGACGTTGGCGCGGTAATAGTTGATCATCGCCGTCAGTGCGCCGGGACGCAGCGCGTTGGCGCGGTAGTGGTCGGTTACGGCGGGCGGGAACGCGCTCTTGTCGACCGCCATGCCGCTGAACGCCCGCCCGATCGCCCGTGCGTCGTTCGCGCCGAGCATCAGTTCGGGCAGCACTGGCAATTGGAAGAACGCGATGTACCACGACCGCCGCCGCTGCGCCGCCGAGGTTCGCAGCGTGCGGGTGAACACCGCCGGGTGCGGCAGGTTCATGACGATCAACCCATCGAGCGAGCGCACCTGGCGCATCGCGAACACCCACGCGATCGCCCCGCCCCAGTCGTGCGCGACGAGCAGCCGCCGCTTCGCGCCCAGCGCATCGAACAGCGCGGCGGCGTCGTCGACCAGCCGGTCGATCGCGTACGCCGCTTTCCCCGCCGGGTGCGTGGTGTCGCCGTAGCCGCGCAGATCAGGTGCGACCGCGCGCCAGCCGTGCGCGGCGAGCACCGGCAGTTGATACCGCCACGACCAGCGCGATTCGGGAAAGCCGTGGAGGCACAGCGCCACCGCATCACCCCACCCGCACTCGTCAATGGTGAAGTCGAGCCCGTTCGCCACGATCCGCCGGGTCGTGACCTCAGCCATAATGCGCGAGGCGCAACCCGGGGCGCGGCCAGCGGCACTTCGCAAGCTTGCCCGTCGACGACAGGCAAACCCACGCGTCCATCATGTCGCCGCCGCCGAAGACGATGTTCGTCGGCAGCAGGTCGGGAAAGGCGAAATCCTCCTGCGCGCCGCTCAGCGGATCGACCGAGCAGATGCCGGGGCGCTCGACGAGGGTCGCGACCGCGATCCGCCCGTCCGCCTCGACCGCGAGACTGTCGAGAAAGGTATAGCCGGGGAAGCTCGTCACGACGCGCCCGGGCAGCGCCGGGATCGCCGATGGGGCGACCGTGCCCGGGCCGTTGATGTCGAACGCAAGCAGCAGCCGCGCCTGCGTGCATGCGGCATAAACCGTCTTGCCATCGGGCGACAGACCGACCCCGTTCATGTTCGGCCCGTGGACCGCGCAGACGATGCTGCTGCCGTCGGGCTTTGCATAATAGAGTCCGCCGGTGTCGGTCGACCGTGCGCGATGCTTGCCGAGGTCGGTGAACCAGAAGCCGCCATGCGCATCGAAGACGATGTCGTTCGGCCCCGACAATTTGTGGCCGTCGCAGACGTCGTACAGCCGATCCACCTTGCCGGTGTGCAGGTCGATCCGCTCGATCCGCCCGCATTCGTAATCGTCGGGCGCGCCGCCGGGAAGCATGATGCCCCCAGCCTCGCCCCATGTGAAGCCGCCGTTATTGCACAGGTACAGCGCGCCGTCGGGGCCGAGCGCGAGCCCGTTCGGGCCGCCGCCGGGCGTCGCAATGACGTGCGTCGACCCGTCGGGGCGGACCCGCGTAACGCGCCCGGCCTTGATCTCGACGACGACGATCGACCCGTCCTCAAACCATACCGGACCTTCGGGGAAGGCGAGACCTTCGGCGACGATCGTATGCGGATGCATGGCTTCACTCCCCGGCGTCCCCGGTATCGACCGGCGGTTGCCGATATTGAAAGCGAAGCCCAAGCGCTTGGCAAATCCTTTCGTGTGCGGGTATCCTCACGTCGGCGGGAACCTGTCCCGCTATGGTTTTGCTATGCGAGGAGTCGAGCGATGTCCGAAGACCAAGCGATTGTTGCCGAAGACGAGCCGGTTCGCGACAGCGTCGATTGTTCCGCATCGTGTCCGATCTGCAACAGCGACTGCACCAAGGTGGCGGTCCATTCCGGGCAGCATTGGTGCTCGACGCATCAAGGCTATTGATCCAAATCGATCGACGGCGGTTGCTTCGACGGGCGGTTAGACTAGACTAGTTCACGATCCGTTCGCCCAGAGGTAAGTCGTGGAAGTCATCGTTGCCGCGTTTGCCGGAGCCTTCGTCGGATTGACGGTTGGCTGGCTGCTGTGGGGCCGCGTTGCGTCGGCGGCACGCGCCGACGGTGCCGCCGCGCGGACCGAAACCGCCGCGGCGCGCGCCGAGACGGTCGATTACCGCGTCCGCATCGCCGGGCACGCGGTCGAGGTCGCGGCCCTGCTCGAGCGCAAGGCCGAACTCGAGAGCAGCGAACGCGAGCATGCTGCCACCGCCGCCGACCTCGCCGCGCTCCGGGCGACGCAAGCCGAACGCGATGCCGCCCACGCGCGCGAACTCGCCAATCTGCAGGTGGGCTTCGCCGAGCTGGCGGCGAAGGCGCTCGACGGCGCGCAGACGGCATTTGCCGAGCGCGCCGAGGCGGTGCTCGTCCGCCACCGCGAGGCGGCGGGGGCCGGGCTCGACGCCAATCGTGTCGCGCTGGCCGAACTGATCGCGCCGATGCGGGAGACGCTCGGGGCATATGCGACCAAACTCGACGAGATCGAGAAGGTGCGCGCCGAAGGCTACGGCGCGCTCAACGCGCTGCTCGACCAGGTGGCGAAGGGGCAGGACCGCGTGACGGGCGCGACCGCGAAGCTCGAAACCGTACTGCGCTCGTCGGGCAAGGCAGCAGGGCGGTGGGGCGAGGAACAGTGCCGCAACGTGCTGGAAATGGCCGGACTCGTCGATGGCATCGATTTCGTCGCGCAAACTGCCGACGGCAGCGACGACAGCCGCCGCCCCGATTTCATCGTCACGCTGCCGGGCGACCGCAAGCTGGTCATCGACGTTAAATGTTCGGTCGACGCATATATGGCCGCCGCCGGGGCCGACGACGCCGACGACCGCGCGCGCCATCTGACGGCGCACGCCCGCGCGATCCGGACGCACGCCACCGGGCTCGCGGCGAAGGCTTACGAGAAAAGCGTCGGCGGTGCGGTCGACTTCGTCGTGCTGTTCGTGCCGGGCGAAAACTTCCTCGCCGCCGCGTTCGAGCACGACCGCGCCTTGATGGGCGATTTCATGGCGCGGCGCCTCGTGCTCGCCGGACCGATCAATCTGATCGCGGTCGCGCGCACCGTCGCGGCGATGCGCGATCAGGCGCGGCTGGCGAAGCAGGCGGCAGAGATCGCCCGGCTTGGCCGCGACCTGTACGATTCGATCCGGATCATGGGCGGCAACTTCGCGGCGGTGCAAAAGGGGCTCGAAGGCGCGGTCGGCAGCTGGAACCGGCTGGTCGCCCAGATCGACAGCCGCGTTGTCAGCCGGGCGCGGAAGTTCGAGACGCTCGGCGCGACCACCGGGCTCGATGCGATCGGTGAGCTCAAACTGGTCGAGGTGCTGCCGATGTTGCCGGCAACGCTCGACACGCCCGCGGCGATCGCCGCGGAATAGGTTGCGCTGGTGCCCACGGCCGGAATCGAACCGGCACGGCCTTGCGGCCGAGGGATTTTAAGTCCCTTGCGTCTACCGGTTCCGCCACGTGGGCCGACCCAGCGCCTGCCGCCGTCCTTAGCCGACGTTGAGGCGTTCGCGTAAGTCCTTGCCGGGTTTGAAGTACGGTACGCGCTTGGCGTCGACCGCGACGGCACCCCCGGTGCGCGGGTTGCGCCCGGTCCGTGCCTCGCGCGCGCGCGTCGAAAACGCCCCGAACCCGCGGAGTTCGACCCGGCGGCCGACCGCGAGCGCCTCGCCGATCGTATCGAAAATCGTCGCGACGACGCGTTCGACGTCTCGTTGCGTCAGGTGCGGATTCGCCGTTGCCACCGCCGTCACCAATTCCGACCGGATCATCCTCAGCGAACCTTTCCCGCGACGCGTCCCCCGCGTCCACCCCCGACCGGCCCGACAGTCCGCCCCCGCGAACCATCGCAGCACGTGCTCCGAAGCAACTCAACCGTTACATCCCGCCGACGCAACCGTGCAACAACTAGCAGGATAACCGCGGATAAATCAATCGTCGGCGTCCGGATGTGCCGATCACGGCGGTTCGGGCTTGCCGCGCCGGGCGGAGGCGGGCCATCTAGGGGTCGTCCGCGGTCAGCCCGCGTCATGGTCGTGGAGGCGTGTGCACCCTTTTCCCTGGATCGACGCGGTCATCGTCCTCGCGCTGATCGTCCTCAACGGCTTTCTCAGCATGTCGGAGCTGGCGATCGTCGCGTCGCGGCGACCGCGCCTCCGCGGCCTCGCGGCGGCGGGCAAGGGCGGGGCGGCGACCGCGCTCGCGCTCGCCGAGGACTCGGCGCGCTTCCTGTCGTCGGCGCAGGCGGGGATCACGCTCGTTTC
>JBBSFF010000041.1:0-10730 GCA_038238995.1 Sphingomonadales bacterium | reverse complement strand
CCGACGGACGCGACGTCGAGCGTCTCGGCCAGGCCATGGGGTGCAGGCGCCCCGGCTCGATCCTCGACCTCATGTGCACCTTGCCGCGCGCTCAGCCGCAGGGGATGGTCTTTAACTATTCTACCGGAGAGAGCAGTGTGCTGGCCGCGGTCGTCGCGGCCGCCACCGGTCGATGGCTGGCCGACTATGCCAGCGCCACGATCTGGGAGCCGGCCGGGATGGAGGCCGATGCCTACTGGCAACTCGAGGCCGACGGCGGGCTGGAGATGGGCGGGCTCGGCGTCAGCGTCTGCCTTCGCGACGCCGCGCGCTTCGGCTTGCTGGTGATGGGGGACGGCACCGCGTTCAGCGGCCAGCGCGTCCTGCCGATCGGCTGGCGCGATCTTGCCGGTCAGCCCGACTGCGCCGCTACCGCGTTCGGCCGACCGATGCCGGGAAGCCCCGCCGGATACGGCTATCACTGGTGGGCACTGCCGGGCGCGCCGTTTGCGAAAGGCCTCCATTCCGGCGCGTTCATCGCGCTGGGTGCATTCGGCCAGCGCATCTATGTCAATCCGACCGAGCAGGTGGTCATCGTCATCCAGAGCGCGCGGCGTCAGCCCAGCGACAGCGACGCCGAGATCGAGACCGCCGCGCTCATTCGGACCATCCTGTTATCGCTCCGACACGCCACGATGTCATCGGAGCGAACCACCTCGGGTGATTCGACCAACCTTGGTCCGACCGTCAGGTGAAATTCAGCGCGACGCCGCATTCGTGACGGCACCCCATGCGACACCGGTTGCGTGCGCCCGGTGCCTCTGCTAATCGCGCCCTCCTACCGGACGGGGCGCTGTCCCCGGACATGATGGTCGTGCGGCCATGGCGGAACTGGTAGACGCGCAACGTTGAGGTCGTTGTGGCCGAAAGGCCGTGGAAGTTCGAGTCTTCTTGGCCGCACCAACCCGTCCGTCGAACGGCCTGAGCGTCGGCGATCGGCTAACCTCCCGGATGATCCAGGCGGATCAGCGCGCTTGAACCCGCGGGAAAACCTCGTCCAGCGGGCGAATCTCGGGCAGGATGTAGACGATGCCACCCGCCGCGAAGTCGCGCTGCACGACATCGCCGAAGAATGCGGTCGGGATGTTGATGCAGCCGTAGGAGATGCGATTGTCGTCGGACGACGGCGTCGCCAGGCGCTGCAGTCGGTGGTCGGTCGGGGAGCCGGTAACGACCGCGTGCATCGAGATGCCGGCCGCATAATCGACCCAGATGATCGCGTGGCCGGCGGCGTTGATTCCCGGGACCGCCTCGAAGCGGCCGGCGGGGGTGGTCCGCTCGGCCGGCCGGATGGCCGACAGCGGGCGGTTGCCGACGCCCGGCACGCTGTCGTCGCCGCGCGCGAGGCCGAGCAGCACCGGCGTCGAACCGAGCAGCTGACCCGCGTCGTCGAACACGAACAGTCGGGCGTCCCGCTTGTCGACGATGATAAACGGCCGCCCGTGGGCATCGCCCGACGTCGCGATCCACGCCGCGACCGCCCGTGCCGGCGTCGACAGCGCAGCGGACGGCGCGGCCGTGGCCGGGGTGATCGCGACGCCCGCGAGGCTGGCGATCACGGCTCCCCGCAGGATGGTGCCGAGGATCGTTTGCCGCACTAGTTCCGGTCCGCCTTGCGCGGGCGCATGACCGGCACCGTCGGCACTGCGACCGGAGTCGCCGGACCGACGGCGGGGACTACGGCTGGCGTGCCGGCGGGCGCGACGGCGACGCCCTGCGCTCCCTCCGTGCTCGGCTGGGCGGGAGCAAATTGCGCCGCCGGGACGCGGATGCCGCCGCCGAGGACCGCGAACTGAACCCCCGCCGGGATCGTTCCACCGGCGAGCACGAGCGGAACGACGGCACTTCCGCGGGCGAGCGCGTCGAGGGTTTCGGTGTCGGCGAGCAGTCCCGCTCCGGCGACCTGCGCGCCCTGGCCAGCACCGCCGGCCGACGGTGTCAGGGGCTCGACGGGCGCAGGAGCAGGTGTCGGCGCGGGGGTAGGTGCCGGAGTTGGTCCTGGAGCCGGTGCCGGAGCGGGTGCCGGTGTTGGAGTAGGTGATGGAGCAGGTAGTGGCGTCGGGATAGGCGTCGGCGACGGCGTCGGTGTGGGTATCGGCGTCGGCGTGGGAGTTGGCGTCGGTGTGGGCGTCGGCGTGGGTGTGGGCGTCGGTGTGGGCGTCGGCGTGGGTGTCGGCGTTGGCGTTGGCGTTGGCGTTGGCGTCGGTGCCGGAATCGGCGTTGCGGCACCCACCGTCAGGACGCCGACAGTATACGTCGTCGCATAATTGGCCGGGCTGTAGCTGCCACCGACGGCGTTGCTGGCGGTAATGGCGTAGGGACCGCCGCCGGCGGTTGCCGCCGCGGCTGCTCCGGGACTGCTTTCGTCGACGTGCGCGATCGTGTCGCCGTTCTTCAGACCGACGCTGGTGAACTCGGTTCCGGTGAAGCTCAGCGCGGAGCCTTCGGGCTTGCTCGTGCTGTTCGCGGTGACCGCGAGGCTGGCCGGGGTCACGCCAAGAGAACTGCCGACATAGGTCGTCGAATAGTTCGCCGGGGTGTAGCTGCCCCCGACGGCACCGGCGACCGAGACCGGGTAGGGCCCGCTCGCGACCCCCGCCGTCGCGCCCGCGCCGGCGCTGGTGAGCGTCGCGCTGCCAACGGTCTCGCCGTTCTGGAGGCCGCTGGTGGTGAATTCGCTGCCGGTGAAGACAAGCGTGTCGCCGTAGACCTTGGTCGCCGGATTGGCCGTCACGACGAGCGCTGCCGGGGTGATGCCGAGCGTACCGTTGAGGTAGGTGACGACGTAGTTCGTCGGCACGAAGCTACCGCCCGCGCCCCCGCTCGGCGTGATCGCATACGTGCTGCCCGCAACGCTCGCGGTCGGTGCGGCCCCCGGGCTGACGAGGGTCACGGTGCCGACCACATCGCCGTTGCGCAGCCCGCTACTGGTGAATTCGGTGCCGTTGAACGCGATCGTCTGGCCATAGGTCTTGGTCGCGTTGTTCGCGGTGATCGTCAGCGGGGCGGGCGTGATGACGAGGATGCCGTTGACATAGGTCGTGGTATAGTTCGACGCGCTAAAGCTCCCGCCGATCGCATTGCTCGGCACGATCGTATAGGGGCCCCCCGCGACGCTCGCGGTCGCGACGGTGCCGGCGCTCAGTTCGGTGACGGTCCCGATCGTCTCGCCGTTGACGAGGCCGACCGACGTGAATTCGGCACCCGTGAAGCCGAGCGTCGCGCCATACTGCTTGGAGGCGTTGTTGGCGGTTACGGTCAGCGGGGCCGGGGTGATCGACGCCGGCGTCACGCCCGCGGCGGCAAACAGCGCATAGCGCGCCTGATCGGCACCGGCGAGGCCGACCCCGGTGAAGGAGACGGGCTTCAACGTGCCGACGTTGGGGTTGTTGAACGTGCCGCTGCCGCCGCTCAGCCGGACATCGACCGCACCGCCGACGGTCGGGTCGCCGCGGAAGGTCAGGACGGCCGGCGTCGTGCCGTCGTAGATCTTGTCCTTGGCGGCGACGAAGACCCATTCGTAGGCGGTGAAGCCAGTGTAATCGTTCGGCGCGCCGTAGCCGTTCTCGGGCGAATAATAGATGATCTTCGACGTCGAGGTGACGGGAAACAGGGCGCTGAGGTGGACGGTGCCGCCGCCTGGGCCGCCCGTGCCGTCGGCGTCGGCGACGAACAGGACCGACCCGCCCGCGCTCGCGGTAACGGCCTGATTCTGGTTGATATCGTGGCCAGCGTTGATGCTGACCACCGACCCCAGCGCGCTTGCGGTGATCGCGCCGTTGAGCTGGGCGTCGTGGCCGGCGGTGACGATGAACTTCGATCCGGCGGTGCTGGCGGTGACGGCGGCGTTGACGAGCACATCGTTCCCGGCGCGCAGCTCGAGCGTCTGCGGCGTCGTCCACGTGACCGCATCGGCGACGGTGATATTATGGTCGGCGACGATCAACCGGTTCGAGCTGGCGAGGCTGATCGTTACCTGCGACGGTGTCTCGTCGCCGCCCGCGATCGCAATCTTGTAATCGACCGGGTCGAGCAACCACAGGCCCGTGCTGCCGTGCGCCGTGATCGTGCTGACGCGGGCGGTATTGGCGAGCGCGACGTGGCTCCCCGACGTCTCGACGAGGCCGCCGTTCCCCGACGCGCTCCCGCCTCGCGCCGAAATTGCCCCGGCGACATCGGTCAGCCCGGTCGACCACAGCACGACCCGGCCGCCGTCGCCGGTCGTGCGCGCGTCGACGGTGATCGTCGCCCCGGCCGCCATGGTGAGCGCGGCGGCATTGACGATGGTCGGGTCGCTCCCGCGATAGCCGCCGCCGAGCGCGACGGAGCCACCACCCGCGGCCCCCGACGCGTCGATGACGGCGGTTGCGCCGATGGCCACCGTATTGCCGGTTGCCGTGATCGTGCCCCCGGTCGTCGCGTCAGCGCGCCCCGACGCATCGAGGGTTCCGCCGATCGTCACGACCCCGTTCGCGGCATCGGCGAGGAGGACGATGCTGCCGTTAGTGTTGCCGATCGACCGCGCCTGGATCACGCCGGAATTGTTGACCGCGGTCTTGAGCAGCGTGCTTGCACCGCGCGCCGTCATCAGGACCGTGCCGCCGTCGGCCACGATCATCCCGCCGTTTTCGGCGAGGGCGTCGATCGCTCCGCGCGTGACGGCGACGCTAAGGAGCCCCTTGCCCCCGATATCGATCGTCGCGGCGGTTCCGGCCGCGAGCGCGACCGAGCCGAAGCGGGCGGCGATCAGCCCGGCGTTGCTGACGCTCGCGCCGAGCAGCACGACATAGCCGCCGTCGGCGCGGAGTGTCCCGCGGTTGACGACGCTGCCGCCGCTGCCGGTGAAGTCATAGTGACCGGCCATGAAGTTAGCGTCGCTGATGCCGAGCGTCGACGCGACGAGGCCGCCGACGTTGACCTGCGCCCCCTGCCCGAACAGGACGCCGTTGGGATTGACGATGAAGACCTGCCCGTTCGCGGTCAAATGGCCGAGGATTGCGGTCGGGTCCTGCCCCAGCACGCGGTTGAGCGCGACCGAGCTCGCATTCGGTTGGACAAATGTCACTGCCTCGCTGCTGCCAATGCCAAAGCTCTGCCAGTTGATCACCGTGTTCTGCGTCGTCTGGTGGACCGTCAGCTGCGCCGCCGTTGCCGACAGGGTGGCGCTTCCCGCTGCGACGACGCCGCCGGTCGGCAGCGCATCGACACCGGTGGCGAAGGTCGTCGCGATCACCCCGCCAGCTAGCAGGCGGAGGCGAACCGAGACCGGACGGGCGCTGGAGCGGGGGGACAACATGGCAAGCAACCTTGAAAGAGGGAATGAACCGCGGTCGGCTAGAAGGTCTTGACGATCTGGAACCAGACCCGACCCGAATGGTCGGGCTCGGAGGTCACGGGTTCGTTGCCGAGCCGCTGGGCGTACGCGGCCTTGATCAGGAAATTGCCGTTCTGTGCCCAGCTGATCCCGGCCCCGGCACCGGTCAGATTGACGCCGTTGCGTCCGGTCCCGAAGCGGTTGTGGTTGAACGTCACGCCGCCGTTGTCGATGAAGCCGAACAGCTGGACCTCGCCGGGCAGGTGCCGGGTCAGCGCCGCGATCGTCAGCCGGAGCTCGGCGGTCGCGATATAGCCGTCGTCGCCGTACCCTTCGCCTTCGGGATAGGCGCGCACGCCGTACGCCCCGCCGAGCTCCATCTTCTCGGAGATGTCGAGGTTCTTCGTCGCCAATTGCCCGCGAACGGCGACATACAGCAATACCGGTCCCGAAAGCGTCTGGACGCGGCCGATCGCAGCGTTGAAACGGCCGAAGCCGCCATTGCTCCGCGTCGTCAGCGCGTCGGTGGCGCGGACCGTCGGGGTCCGGATGTCGAGGCTGCCGAAGCTCGCGCCGAAGGTGTAAAACGACGCGCCGCCGCCGCCAAGTGAATCGCGACTGTCGCCGCTCAATCCGACGCTCCCGACCTGCGATTGCTTGTTGCTGACGGTGCCGACGGCATCGGCCTGGTCGTGGAAGAACTTGAAATCGACTCCGGCCAAGGCGGTCAGATTATAGTTGTACGAGCGGATCAGCGGGTAGCTGCCGTAGACGCTCGCGATGTCGGCCGACCCGCTGGCGCGCAAGCTGGCGAATTCGCGGTGGAGCCGGTAATCGAGCCGGGCATAGGCGACGCCGAGCGTCGCGACGCCGATCGTCGCCTGGTACGATCCGCGAAAATACGTCAGTCCGCCATCGGACACGAGGCCGCGCAGGCTGATGACGTCGCCGAAGCCGAACGGTTCGTTGAGGTTGACTGTCCCGCCCGCGCGGAAATAGCCGGTGTAGCGGTTGCCCGCGTTATCGCCCTCGACGTCGCCGGTCACCCGGTGGGTAGGGCTGAGATCGATCGCGAGATCGGACGTGCCGATCGCCGTTCCCGGTGCAAGGGTCGAATGCACCCCGACCCCGGGCAGATCGTCGAGCAGCAGCAAGCGTCGCTCGAGCGGGCGGTTGGCGACGATTTCGCCCGGGGCGAGACCCGCGACGATACCGGCGACTGTTCGATCCGAAGCGCGGCTGGTGTTGTTCGGGGTGATGCGGCCGTAATGCCCCTCGATCACCGCGATCGTCACGCGGCCGTCGGCAACTGCCTGCGGTGGCAGGTACGCCTGGGCGACGAAATAACCGCGGGCGTTGTAGTAATCGGCGATCCGCGACGTCAGCAGCTGCAGATCGGTCAGGGTCATTACTGTCCCGGGGCGAAAACCCGACGCGGCGATCAATTCGTTTTCGCTGAATAATGTCGCGCCAGTGATGCCGAGCGAGCCGACGGTGATGCCCGGTCCGATTGCTTCGGGGGCTATCACTGGTGGCGCCTTTTCGATCTCCACTCGTGCCCGCGACTTCGGGGCTTCAGTCGGCGGGGGGATCTGCTGCAGCTGACTACCGGCGCTCGGCAATTGCTGCGCCATCGCGCCATCCGATGCGACAATAAGCGCAACAAAAACCAGTCCTACTTTCAACCCACTACCTTTCCCGCCAACACGAGAGCTGCACGCAAAGCAGTCCGAATTCTTACTGAACTGTTACGGGGCGATCCGGCAGTCGTGGATTCTACCGTATGCAAAATTAGCGATGTATCAACCTTCGCTACACTATGCCTATGGGAACATAAAAGCTTCATAGGAATTTCTACGGAAATAAGTTAGCGGTCCATCAAGTCGCGAAAGTATCCAGATGAAAAATCTTTACCTTGTTATTGAAGACTCGTTGTCTATGAATTTGGTGTCTCCGATCTGTTGGCCGCGTGATTTTGTCATACGATCGTTCGATACTGACCAAAAGCTTATCGCAGAGTTGGAAAGCCTGACGCCCGGATGCATTCTCCTCGACCTGGCAATTTCCGAAGTCAGCGCCTTCGAAGTGATCAGTGCCGCACTGGCCTGCAGCGTGGAACTTCCGGTGGTGGTGGCGATCGGCAGCGGCGATGTCGCACAGGCGGTCAGGGCGATGAAAGAAGGCGCTGTCGATGTCGTGGTGCGGCCGATCGTCGGTCATTTATTACTTGAGGCATTGACCGGCGTCTTCGCGCTGCAGGGGCTGAGGGAGCTCGACGACGACCGTCGCGCGGCCGCCAACGGACGGCTTGCCGCGCTGACGCGACGCGAACAAGACGTGCTTCGCGGCCTGACGGCGGGGCGATCGAACAAACTCCTCGCCCACGATTTTGGCATCAGTATTCGCACCGTCGAGATGCACCGGTCGAGCATGATGGACCGGCTTGGCGTCAAGACCTTTGCCGAGGCGCTGCGCGTCGCGTTCGACGGCGCGGCGAAACTATCCGGTCATCGACCCAGCAGTCAGCGATAAGGCTTCGGCGGACGCGACACTCGGTGGGGTGCGTGCGTACGCGGCACCGCCGCTCGTCGCGCGTCCACGAATATCAGGAGAGGCCGGCGCTGTCATTCAGCTTGGCAACGGTCAGCGGGATGTGGAATTCCGCGCTCGCCGAGCGCGTCTCGGGCAGAATGTAGATCACCCCCGTCGCGGCGCCGAATGTCGGCGCGATGTATGTGTCGTAGAACGACGACGAGACGTTGATGCAGCCGAGCGAAACCCGCCGGTCGCGGATCGACGCACTGGCGAGCCGCTCAACGCGGCTGCGGACGCTCATCCCCGGCTTGCGGTCGCTGGCGCGGTGGAGCGCGATCGCCGCGTCATAGTCGACCCAAAGGATATCTTTACCCGCGAGATTCTGGCCCGGCTCGGTCACGAAGCGGCCCGCCGGCGTGATGCGCTCGGCCGGCTTGATCTCGGCAAGCTTCTTGGTGCCGACGCCCGGCGGTGAATCATCGCCGTAAGCGAGGCCGAGCAGCACGGGTGTCACCGTTCGCAGGCTACCGTCGGCATCAAACAGAAACAGTCGCGCATTGACCTTGTCGACAATCATGAATGCCCGCTGATGATTATCGGCCGACGCCACGATCCAATCGGCGACCTGCCGAACGACAACGGCCGACGCACCCTTGAAGGCGGCTTGGCTTGCCGTCGGCACATCGGTCGGACCAGCCGGTAAGTCGGCAGCGCTCGCCGACGTGGCGACTATTGCCAGCGCGATCCCGAAGCCGATCCTCACCAGTTTGAATTGGCGTAAAACGGCTCCTAACCGCATTAATGGTAAATACATCCTTAACCAATGCCACAGAACGGCGGTTAAGGCCAGCGAATTTTAACTAGTCATTAATATTTTCCCAGACGCTCCGGGTACCCACCCCGTTGGCTCGATGCCAGTCTCGCGATCGGCGGGCGAACGATCCCCTATGGATCGATTGTTGCGGATAGTGCATCCTATCGTCCGGCGCACGGAGACGACCCTCGTCGTCGCAGAACCCGGCGTTGGAGGAGGACATCGATGAAGCTTACCCTTATTACCGCCGCCGCGGCGCTTGCCGCGCTTTCCGTGCCCGCGATCGCGCAGATGACGACGTCGTCGACGACGACGAGCAGCGAAAGCACCGAGACCCCGGTCGTCAAGACCCCGGTCGTCGTCCATCACGCCACGCGGCATCGGCACCATCATCACCATGCGGCGAACGTTACGACGTCGACGATGGCAACCCCCGCCGGGACGACCACATCGACGACGGTGACCAAACCCTGATCGACCGCCGCCCGTTGCAGTCGCGACGGGCGGCTCCGCTTCTTGACCTGTTGGTCAGCGCGCGGCCTCGCCGTTGGGGATGACCCTTGTCGGCGGCAACGAGCGACGGTACGCGCGATGCGATCGTCGTCGTCGGGAGCGGCTAAGGGTATGGCACGGGGTCGGTCGTTAGCGTGATCGGATCCGATCGCTCACTCGCTGTCGGGCGCGGCGGCGTCTCGGCGTGGGCGCGGTCGACGATCGGGACTGCCATCGCCGTGAGCCTACTCGGTGGCTGCGCGCATTATTCCGCGGTTGCATTATCGGGCGACGCGCCCGTCGCGGCATTAATGTCGGTCGACGCCCAACGGATCGAGCGACCCTTTCTCCGTCCCGAAGCCATCGACCTGACGCAGGCGCTGACCCCGAATGCGCTTGCGGTGCTCACGGTGTTGCGCAGTCCCGACCTGACGGCGGCGCGGGCGAAGGCGGGGGTGGTCGACGCGCAGAGCTTTGCCGCGCGGCTGCTGCCCGACCCGACGCTGACACTGGGCTTCGACTATCGCTACGCCGGTCCCGACGTGCTGAACGGCTTGCTCGGCCAATTCGGCCTCGACCTCGCAGCGCTTCGCACCCGGCGGGTGACCGAGGCGGCGGGCCGCGCCGCCGGCGAGCAGGTCCGGCTCGATATCGCGTGGGCCGAATGGCAGGCGGCGGGGGCGGCGCGGCTGCAGGGGGTGCGGATCACCGCGCTGACCGCGACGCTCGACCTCGACCAAGCCAATACGATCGCCGCGACGCGCGTCCTCGACGCCAGCCTGCGCGCGGCGGGGCGCGGCGACATCGGCGGCGACGCGGTCGAAACGCACCGCCTCGCCGCGCTCGACGCGAGCGACCGGGCACGGGTCGACGCACGCGATCTCGCCGCCGCGCGCGTCGAGCTCAACCGCCTGCTCGGCCTGCCCCCGGCGACGGTACTGATCCTCGCCGCGACGCCGCCGGTGACCCCGCCGCCGCCCGCCGCCACCCTCGACACGCTGGCGCGGACCGCGCGGCTCGACCTGCAGGCGCTGCAGGCAGGGTACCGGGTGCAGGAGGCGGCGGTTCACCGCGCGGTGCTCGACCAGTTTCCGGCGCTGACGCTGTCGATCAACGCCGCACGCGACACCGCCGACAACCGCACCGTCGGGCCGTCGGTCGCCTTCACCGCGCCGCTATGGAACCGCAACCGCGGCGGCATCGCGGTGGCGACGGCGACCCGGACGGAGCTGAGGGCCGAGTCTGCCGCGCGGCTGGCGCACACCACCGCCGACCTCGCCGCCGCCGTCGGGGTGGTCGACGCCGCGTTGCGCCAGCGCGCCGACCTCGCCCCCGCGCTGCCCGCGCTCGCCGAGTTCGCCGCCGCGAGCCGCCGCGCCGCCGACCGCGGCGACCTCGCCCCCGCGACCGCCGACGTCGCCGAACAGTCGCTTCGCGATCGCCAGCGGACGCTGCTCGCGCTCGACCAGGCGGCCGCCGAGGGGATGATCGCGCTCGAACTGCTCACCGGCGCGCCGCAGGAAAGTTGGTCCCGAT
>JBBSFF010000040.1:0-10733 GCA_038238995.1 Sphingomonadales bacterium | reverse complement strand
CCTCGTCGCGGCGCGCAAGGGGGTCGGCCTGTATATCGAGCCGGGTGCGGCGGCGGCGTTGCTCGCGTCCGAACGCGCGGCGTTCATGGCGACCGACTGGCCGCGCATCCGCCGCCGGATCGACCGGCTCGGCCTGTCGGCGGCCGACCTGTTCGCCGCGCAGAAGGCGTGACGACGCTCGACCGGGGCGACCTGATCGACATCCTCGCGCCCGTGATGCGCGCGGCGGGGCGGTTGATCGAGGCGGTGCGTGAGGCGGGGTTCGAGACCCGCGGCAAGTCCGACGCCTCGCCGGTCACCGAAGCCGACGAGCGCGCCGAGCTGCTGATCATCGCCGCGCTCGTCGCCGCCGACCCCGACACGCCGATCGTCGCGGAGGAGGCGCACGCCGCCGGTCACCGCCCGCCGCCGTGCGCGCGTTTCTGGCTGATCGACCCGCTCGACGGGACGCGTGATTTCATCGCCGGGCGCGCGGCCTATTCGGTCAACATCGGGCTGATCGAGCGCGGCCGCCCGGTGCTCGGGCTCGTGCTCAGCCCGCGCGACGGCGTGCTCTGGGCGGGGGCCGAGGGGCATGGCGCGTTCCGCCAGCACCCCGGCGCGGGGCGCCAGCCGATCGCGACGCGCGCGTGCGCCGCGCCGCCGGTCGTCGTCGTCAGCCATAGCCACTTGGACGACCACACCCGCGACTACCTGTCGCGGCTCGGCATGGTCGCGCTCGAACCGGCGGGCTCGAGCCTCAAATTCTGCCGCCTCGCCGAGGGGACGGCCGACGTCTACCCACGCTACGGCCCGACGATGGAATGGGACACTGCGGCGGGGCAGGCGGTGCTGCTCGCGGCGGGCGGGGCGATGCGCAGCCCCGGCGGGGAGGATTTCGGCTACGGCAAGCCCGAGTATATGAACGGGGCGTTCCTCGCCGTTGGCGACGCGGCGACGTTCGCGGTGCTGCCGGAACTTTAAGCCGCCACGGTAAATCGCAGCAGCTTCTCGCGCGTCGCGACGAACGCCGACAACGGTCCGCCGATCGCGCGGGCGAACGCCGGGTCGGTCACGTCCAACCCCCCGGTCAGCGCGCCGTACGCGGGCAGGACGAGCTTGCTCGGCGTCACCGCGAAGCACCGCCGGACGATCCGCCGCCCTCGTAACGTCAGCCGCAGCTTCGGGTGGTAGTGCCCCGAAATCTCAGGGCAGGGGTCGCGCGTCGCCTCGTGGCGCAGCGCGATCCCGTCGACCGCCGCCTCGACCATCACCCGTCCGCCGAGCACGCCCGCGCTCGCGTCGTCGTGGTTGCCGGTGATCCACACCCAGTCGAGGTCGCGCGTCAGCCGTCGCAGCGTGTCGCGCGCCGCGCCCGGCAGCCGCGCCGCGCCGCCGGTATCGTGGAAGCTGTCGCCGAGGCACCACAGCCGCGTCGCCCCGGTCGCCTCGACCGCGTCGATCAGGCAGGCGAGCGTGTCGAAGCTGTCGTACGGCGGCAGGAACTGCCCGTGCACCCCGTAGAAGCTCGCCTTTTCGAGATGAAGGTCGGCGACGAGCAGCGCGCCCCGCGCCGGCCAGAACAGCGCTCCGCACGGCTGCGGCGCGAACGTCGCGCCAGCGAACGAAAGGGAAACGGCGGGCATGTCCGGCCTATGCGGCACGCGGGGGCCGGGGCGCAAGCGCGGTGTGTGGTGGGACCGCGCACGCTAGCTGTTGACCTCGTGCGCCGACTTGTGCGGCTTTCGGTGCGGCGTCGTCACGCAACATTATTGCACGAACTAGCAAATACCTGCAATTTCGACGCGTCAATAACGCCAAGGAACCGCCGTGGGCGTTAAGTTAGCTAAGTTGTTCATCTTCAATCGAGCCGCATCGCCGCCGCCGCCAGCGCATCCGCCTCGATCAGCAGCGCGTCGTCGGCCGCGCCGAATACACGCTCCTTGCCCTGCTCGAGTAGCACCGGCACCGCCAGCGGCGACACCCGGTCGAGGACGCGGTGGACCAGCTGCGTCTGCGAGCGTTCGAGCAGCGCCGCCAGCCGCGCGATGTCGGTGATCTTCGACCGCGCATCGGTCCATGCCGCGGTCAGCAGCAGGTGGTCGGGCTCGTGCCGCCGCAGCACGTCGTAGATCAGGTCGCTCGAAAACGTCACCTGCTTGCCGGTCTTGTGCTGCCCCGGATGCACCCGGTCGATCAGCCCGGCGATCACCGCGACTTCCCGAAAGGCTCGCCTGAGGAACGGTGACCCGGCGATCCAGTTGGCCAGCTCGTCCTCGAACACATCGGGCGAGAACAGCGGCTTCGGGTCAGTGACGGGGTCGAGGCTCCACGTCGCCACCATATAGTCGCTGCCGACGAAGCCGAGCGGGTTAAGCCCCGCCTTCTCCATCCGCTGGGTCAGCAGCATGCCGAGCGTCTGGTGGGCGTTGCGCCCCTCGAAGCCGTAGGCGACCATGTAGTGCCGCCCACCGTCGGGGAAGGTCTCGACGAGCAGGTCGTCCATTCCCGGCAGCGCCGACCGCTGGCGCTGGATATCGAGCCATTCGCAGACGTCGACCGGCATCTCGGCCCAGCGTTCCGGCGCATTGAACAGCCCGCGGACGCGCCGCGCGAGGTTGGTCGACAGCGGCATTCGCCCGCCGACGTACGTCGGGACCCGCGGGTCGCCCTTGCCCATCTTGACGAACAGGTCGGGGCCGTCGAAGCCGGTGACTTCGAGGACCTGGCCGGCAAACATGAAGCTGTCGCCGATGCGAAGCTGGCTCGCGAACCACTCCTCGACCTTGCCGAAGCTGCGGCCCCGACGCCCCGCCTTGCCGAACACGACGTTCAATGCCGCCGCCTCGACGATCGTGCCGGCGTTCAACCGGTGCTGCGCCGCGAGCCGCGGGTGGCTGACGCGGTACAGCCCATCGGGGCCGAGCGTCAGCCGCCTGTACTGCTCGTACGCCCGCAGCGAATATCCGCCCGACTCGATGAAGCCGAGCGTCCGGTCGAACTCGGCGCGCGGCAGCCCGGCGTACGGGGCGGACGAGCGGACCTCGGCGTACATCGCGTCGGCGGCGAACGGGGCCGAGCAGGCGCACGCCATCAGATGCTGCGCCAGCACATCGACCCCGCCGGGGCGGAACAGATCGGTGTCCAACTCGTGCGCCTCGACCGCGTCGCGCGCCGCGAGGCTCTCTAGATACTCAAAGCGGTTACCGGGAACGACGACCGCCTCCGACGCCTCGTCCATCCGGTGGTTGGCGCGGCCGATGCGCTGCAACAGGCGCGAACTTCCCTTCGGCGCGCCCATCTGCACGACGAGGTCGACGTCGCCCCAGTCGATGCCGAGGTCGAGGCTCGCGGTGGCGACGATCGCGCGCAGCCGCCCCGTCGCCATGGCATTCTCGACCTTGCGCCGCGCCTCGGGGCTGAGCGAGCCATGGTGGATGCCGATCGGCAGCGCGTCGTCGTTCTCCGCCCACAGGTCGCGGAAGATCAGCTCGGCGACCGCGCGGGTGTTGACGAAGACGATCGTCAGCTTGTGCCGGGCGATCAGCTTGATCACCTCGCGCGCGGCGTAGCGCCCGTTGTGCCCCGCCCACGGGATGCGCCCGTCGGGGACGAGGATGTCGACGTGCGGCTCGGCCCCGGGGTCGCCGTTGACGAGGCGGACCGCGCTCGCGTCGGCATCGGGGGCGAGCCAGCCCTGATACGCCTCGGGGTCGGCGATCGTCGCGCTCAACCCGACGCGGCGCAACGCAGGGCTCAATGCCTGCAGCCGCGCCATCGCGAGGTTGAGGATATCGCCGCGCTTGGTCGTCGCGAAGGCGTGAACCTCGTCGACGATCACGGTGCGGAGGTCGCCGAGCATCCGGTCGGCATCGGGGTAGCTGATCAGCAGCGACAGCGATTCGGGGGTCGTCAGCAGGATCTGCGGCGGGCGCTCGCGCTGGCGGGCCTTGCGGTCGGACGGCGTATCCCCGGTCCGCGTCTCGACCCGGATATCGAGCCCCATCTCGGCGATCGGGGTGAGCAGGTTGCGCTGGACGTCGACCGCGAGCGCCTTCAATGGCGAGACATACAGCGTGTGCAACCCGTCGCCGGGCGTCTCGATCAGTTCAGCGAGGCTCGGTAGGAACCCCGCCAACGTCTTGCCCGACCCGGTCGGCGCGACTAGGAGCGCATGCTCCCCCGTCCGCGCCGCCGCGAGCATCTCGAGCTGGTGCCGCCTGATCGCCCAGCCGCGCGTCGCGAACCAGTCGGTGATGGGGGGCGGCAGGCCAGACATTGCGACGATATAGGGTGGCCCCCATATCGCGGCCATGCCCGCAGGTTCCTGGCTCCAGCCCCACCCCGAGGGCATCTACGTCGCCCCCGGCAACTTCTGGATCGATCCGTCGACCCCGAAGCCGTCGGCGCTCGTCACCCACGGCCACGCCGACCATGCGCGCGGCGGGCACGGCAAGGTGCTGGCGACCGCGGCGACGCTGGCGATCATGGACGTCCGCTACGGCGAGCAGGCGGGGCAGGCGGCGGCGTACGGCGAAAGCGTCCGGGTCGGCGACGTCACCGCGACCTTCGTGCCTGCCGGGCACGTCCTCGGTTCGGCGCAGATCGTCCTCGATCACGGCGGCGAGCGGATCGTCGTCTCGGGCGACTACAAGCGCCGTGCCGACCCGACGTGCGCGGCATTCGAGCCGGTCCCGTGCGACATCTTCGTTACCGAGGCGACCTTCGGCCTGCCGGTGTTCCGCCACCCCGATACGGGACGGGAGATCGCCAAGGTAATGACCGCGATCGCGGCCAACCCCGAGCGCTGCGTCCTGGTCGGCGCGTACGCGCTCGGCAAGGCGCAGCGGGTGATCGCCGAGTTGCGTCAACTCGGCCACGACGCGCCGATCTACCTCCACGGCGCCGTCCAGCGGCTATGCGATCTGTACGTCGCCCTCGGCGTCGACCTCGGCGACCTGCGCCCGGCGACGGGGCTGAAGGCCGCCGACCTCAAGGGCAGCGTCGTCATCGCCCCGCCGTCGGCGCTCAACGACCGCTGGAGCCGCCGGCTGCCCGAACCGATCACCGCGATGGCGTCGGGCTGGATGCGCGTCCGCCAGCGCGCGGTGCAACGCCAGGTCGAGCTGCCGCTGATCGTCTCCGACCACGCCGACTGGGACGAACTGACGTCGACGTGCACCGAGCTCGCGCCGAACGAGGTGTGGGTGACGCACGGCCGCGAGGAGGCTCTCGTCCATTGGTGCCAGACGCGGCAGATGCGCGCGCGCGCGCTCGATCTGGTCGGGCGCGAGGATGAGGACGACTGAGCGCGGCCGGCGGGTCGGGCGGCCTTCCCGCCTGAACCCGTCCGACGGCGCGGCTTTGCCGCGACGCCCGCCTTTCAGGTCGCATCCCCCCGCCGCCCCCGCTACACCGACCGGCGTGACGCTTTACCTCCCCATCGCCGAACTCTCGGTCAACTGGCTCGTGATCGTCGGCCTCGGCGCGCTGGTCGGCTTCCTGTCGGGGATGTTCGGCGTTGGCGGCGGCTTCCTGACGACGCCTTTGCTGATCTTCTACGGCATTCCGCCCGCGGTCGCGGTGGCGTCGTCGGCGACGCAGATCACCGGCGCGAGCGTGTCGGGGGCGCTGGCATACTGGCGACGCGGCGGGGTCGATCTCAAGATGGGGGGTGTGCTCGTCGCGGGCGGCATCGTCGGCGCAGGCGCCGGGTCGGTTGTGTTCCGCTGGCTGCAGGAGCTCGGACAGATCGATGTGACGATCAACCTCGTCTATGTCCTCCTGCTCGGCACCGTCGGCGGGCTGATGGCGCGCGAATCGTTCCGCACCTTGCGCCGGACCGCCGCGGGGGCGCGCCCGTCGCGCCTGCACGCCCACAACCCGATCATCGCCGCGCTGCCGTGGAAGACGCGGTTCTACAAGTCGGGACTGTATATCTCGCCGCTCGCGCCGCTGCTGCTCGGCGCGGTGGTCGGTATGCTGACCGTGATCATGGGGGTCGGCGGCGGCTTCATCCTCGTGCCGGCGATGATCTACCTGCTCGGCATGTCGGCAAATTCGGTCGTCGGCACGTCGCTGTTCCAGATCGTCTTCGTCACGGCGGCGACGACGGTGCTGCACTCGGTCGAATCGCAAACGGTCGACATCGTGCTGGCCGGGTTGCTCCTCGTCGGCGGGGTGCTCGGCGCGCAGTTCGGCGTGCGCGCGGCGCAGAAACTCGCGCCGGCCAAGCTTCGCTTCGGCCTCGCGGTGATCGTGCTCGGCGTCGCGATCCGCCTCGCGATCGGGCTGACGCTACGCCCGACCGAGCTGTTTTCGATCTTCGGTCCGGCGTGAAGCGGCCCAGTCTGAATTGTGGCGCCCTGCTCCTCGTCTGGCTGCTCGCGGTCGGGGCGGCGCCGGTCCGACTGATCACCGACCTCAGCGAGAACCGGATCGATATCGTCTATACCTTCAAGGGCACCGAGCTGCTCGTCTTCGGCGCGATCCAGTACCCGCGCGGATCGGTCCCCGACGAGCGTCCGGGGCTGGCGATCGTCGTCCGCGGCCCGGCCGAGCCGATCACGCTGCGCAAGAAGGCACGCGTCGCAGGCATCTGGATCAACACCGCGAGCGTCCGGTTCGAGACCGCGCCGGGGTTCTACGCGATCGCCACCTCGGCCCCGATCAAGGCGCTGGTCGACGAGCGCAACGCGGCGATCTGGGAGATCGGGGTCGACTATCTCCAGCTGTCGCCATCGACCGGGGGCGGACCGCAGGAGGCCGAATTCACCCGTGGCCTCGTCGATCTGCGCCGCCGTACCGGGCTGTGGTCGGAGCGGGAGGGGCGGATCGGCATCACGCAGAACATCCTCTACCAGGCGCGGATCGCGATCCCCGCGGCGGTCCCGGTCGGGGCATACACCGCCGAGATCTACCTGATCCGCCACGGCAAGGTCATCGCCCGGTCGGCAACGCCGATCACGATCGACAAGTCGGGCTTCGAGCGCTGGGTCTATGTCGCCGCGCAGACGCATGGGCTGGTCTACGGGCTGGCCGCCGTGGCGCTGGCGCTGCTCGCGGGCTGGGGCGCGGGGTTGATCGTCCGGCGGACCTAGCGGCGCAGCGACTTAACGGACCGCCGCGCGCGTCCGCCGTCGCATTGCCGCGCCGACCAGGCCGAAGCCGCCGATCATCAGCGTCCACGCCGCCGGTTCGGGGACCGTCGAGTCGATCAGGCCGAAGGCGATGCCCTGCGGATTGCCCCCGGCGGTGCCGAGGTTCGATCCGGTCCAGCCGATCGCGTGGAGCACGGTCAGGTCGACCGCGGTGATGTTCTTGCGCTGACCCTTCGAGATGAACGCGTCGGACGCATCGCTGCTCGTCGCCGTCGTCGCCCAGTCGCTGCGGTCGCCGCCGCTCGTCGAGTAATTGAAATTCGCGAGGTCGGTCGTGCCGCCGTCGGTCGAGAAATATGCCGCGCTCTTGCTACTGTAGCTCAGAACCCCCGGGGCCGAATAGCGAAACAGGTCGAACGGGGTCCGCCACGTGCCGTTGGTGACACCGCTGAGCCGACCGAGCACCTCGGCGATCTCGTGCGCGGCGACCGACTGGAAATCATACACCGACCGGGTCAGCGTTTCGGGCGTAAAGCTGTAACCCGACGTGCTGCCGGCGAAACCGATATATCCGTCGGGCGACGACTGGGTCGCCGAGATCAGCCCGAGCGCCTTCGCCTCGGCCGAGGCGATGACGTACTTGCTGACCCCGACGGGGGCGGCGGCGGGCAGGTTGGCCCCTGGCAGGAACGACCTGACCTGCGCGTAACTGAAATAGCCGTACAGGTTGGTACTGCTCGCGCCGACCGCGTTCGATGGCAGCGCCGTACCCGCGACCTTGCCCCAGCTGACGTTGATATAGACGTTGACCGGGTTGTTGAACGACCGCGCATAGTCGTTCGCCACGATGCTGAAGGCGTCCTTGACCACGCTCGCATTGCTCAACGCTGTGATGCTGCTGTCCCAGATCGGCGTGATCGTCAAAGCGGCGGCGGGCGTCGCGAACAGCGACAGGGCGATCAGCGAAGTCGCCGCCCCGCCCGCACAAGTAAACACTCGGTTAAATTCGAACCAATGCGCCACAACAGCCCTCCCCGACTGACCCCCGACCCGGGTGTGACCGAGGACTTCGCAGCGGGATTGGCGCGCGTCAAACACTATTTCGCGATGACCTTTCGGACGGCGCGAAGCAATTACTGTTCGGTAAACCATCACTAACGAAAATTAAGCGCGCTACTTCCGGGTACACTGCTGTTCGATAGTGCCGGTGCCGACCTTTATAAAAACGGCGCCGGGGGTTGCCCCGGCGCCGCGTCACGATCAGCGTTTCGATCGCGGTCGGTTACATCTTCATCGCACCCGCCGACATGCCCTTGGCCATGTCGAGGTGCTTTTCGACGACCGGGACAATCATGCCGGCGGTGTCCTTGAGGTGGGGCTTGTCGCCGGTCTTGGCGTACTGCTTCTGGAACATCAGCGTCTCGCCGTGCGCGGCGATCTGCTGCTTGGTATACATCGCGTCGCGCGCGGCGCCCGATGCCTTCTTCAGGCTGGCGACCATCGCCGCCTGCTTCGCCGTCAGCTTCGGCGTCATCGCCGACAGGCCGTCGGCCGATGCGGCGGTGGTCACGTCGCTGGTCGACTTGCCGTGGTCCGCGATCATCATCGCCGCGAAGCTCGCGACCTTCGGGTTGGCGCTGCCGGTGACGAGTTTCGACGATTCGGTTTCGAACATGTCGCTCGCGCCCGCCTTCATGACATAGGTCTTGGCGGGCAATGGTGCCGCCGACGCGGCGACGGGGGCGAACACGACGGCGGTAGCGGCGAAAAGGATGAAGCGCTTCATCGGATTGTCTCCTGCTGACGATGCACCGAACAATGCCCGGACGCCGTCGCGGTTCCCGCCGGGTTGCACGCGCGGGACCCCCATGCTAACGCCCGCTCGCTCGATGCCGGGGACCGCTTGCTCGGTTCCGCATCGGGTAAATCCGGGCTAATCCTCCTGATTGGGCGAGTTTCGTGGAAACATCGGGCGGCATCGTTGCTGGACTGTCGGGGCGTTACGCCACAGCACTGTTCGACCTCGCGCGCGACGCCAAGGCGGTCGACGCGGTCGCGGCGAGCCTCGCGTCGGTCACGGCCGCGCTCGCCGAATCCGATGACCTGCGGACGCTGACGACGAGCCCGATGATCGACCGCGCGACCGCGACGAAGACGATTGCGGCGGTCGGTGCGGCGATGGGTCTCGACCCGCTGACCGCGAATTTCCTCGGCGTCCTCGCGCAGAACCGGCGGCTGTCGGCGCTGCCCGCGATCATCCGCGATTTCGCCAAGCTCACCGCCAGCCAGCGCGGCGAGATCACCGCCGAGGTGACGAGCGCGCACCCGCTCGACGCCGACCAGCAGACGCAGCTCAAGGCGAAGCTGCGCGCCGGGCTCGGGGCCGACGCCGCGCTGATTCTCAACGTCGACCCCGAGATCCTCGGCGGGCTGATCGTCCGCGTCGGCAGCCGCATGGTCGACAGCTCGATCCGCACCAAATTGAACACGCTCGCGAGCGTGATGAAAGGCTGACAATGGACATCCGCGCCGCAGAAATCTCGAAAGTCATCCGCGACCAGATCGCCAACTTCGGCACCGAAGCGCAGGTCAGCGAAGTCGGCCAGGTGCTGTCGGTCGGCGATGGCATCGCCCGCGTCTTCGGGCTCGACAACGTCCAGGCGGGCGAGATGGTCGAATTCCCCGGCGGCGTCCAGGGCATGGCGTTGAACCTCGAGGCCGACAATGTCGGCATCGTCATCTTCGGCTCGGATTCGGGCATCAAGGAAGGCGACACCGTCAAGCGCACCGGCACGATCGTCGACGTGCCGATCGGCAAGGGGCTGTTGGGGCGCGTCGTCGACGGCCTCGGCAATCCGATCGACGGCAAGGGTCCGATCGAGAACGTCACGCGCAGCCGCGTCGAGGTCAAGGCCCCCGGCATCATCCCGCGCAAGTCGGTCAACGAGCCGATGCAGACCGGTCTCAAGGCGCTCGATGCTCTCGTGCCCGTCGGGCGCGGCCAGCGCGAGCTGATCATCGGCGACCGCCAGACCGGCAAAACCGCCGTCGCGATCGACACCTTCATCAACCAGAAAGCGCCTAACGCCGCCGCCGGCGACGACGATTCGAAGAAGCTGTTCTGCATCTACGTCGCGATCGGCCAGAAGCGGTCGACCGTCGCGCAGATCGTCCGCGCGCTCGAGGAAAACGGCGCGATGGGATATACCATCGTCGTAGCCGCGACCGCGTCCGAACCCGCCCCGCTCCAGTTTCTCGCGCCGTACACCGGCTGCACGATGGGCGAATATTTCCGCGACAACGGCATGCACGCGGTCATCGTCTACGACGACCTGTCGAAGCAGGCGGTCGCGTATCGCCAGATGTCGCTGCTCCTTCGCCGCCCGCCGGGCCGTGAAGCGTACCCCGGCGACGTCTTTTACCTGCACTCACGCCTGCTCGAGCGCGCCGCGAAAATGTCCGACGCGCACGGCAACGGCTCGCTGACCGCGCTGCCGATCATCGAGACGCAGGCGGGCGATGTTTCGGCGTACATCCCGACCAACGTCATCTCGATCACCGACGGCCAGATCTTCCTCGAAACCGAGCTGTTCTTCCAGGGCATCCGCCCGGCGATCAACGTCGGGCTGAGCGTCAGCCGCGTCGGTTCGGCGG